>CAZJZP010000112.1:0-8378 GCA_964550505.1 uncultured Prolixibacteraceae bacterium
ACAAAAGTATAAAATCTTTTGTGTTATCTGCTAGAAATAGAAGCAATATTAAAAATATAATGATAAAAGACAAGTTGCATGGCGGAATTATATATATGATAGGATTTTTTTAAACAAATATGTGTATATTTGCATGTTATAAATAAAAATAGAATAATTATGAAAAAAATCTTATTATTATTTGTTTTTGTCGCTATTGCAGCGATAAGTGTTTCTGCTCAAAATGTAACACTTACTGGAACACAGAAAGCAGGAAGAGCAGGCAACAATGCTATTCTTGATGGCAAGGCAGTAACCATCAAAACAAACATGCAAATTAAAACAGTAAATTGCGATGGTGATGGCTTTTGGATTTCTACTAATGCAGGCGTTTTGAAAAGATTTCCTGATGCAAAAGCAGCTGTTGGCTATGTTTTAAAACCTGGCACGTATTATGCATATCCAAATCTCAAACATCGTCAAACTTATGCAAAGGTGGAGCTAATACTTACACCAAAAAAATAAGATTCATTAATATCTTACGCATAAAATGGCTGATTACTTACCTTGAATTGTAAAAAAATCAGCCATTTTTGTATGTGAAATAGTTTTAAAACTTCTTTGAAAAGCCTAAGTGTCTTTGATGCAGAGCAGAGGATTATGTTCTTATTTCTCCACCTTATGCACAGCATCAATTATAGTACCGTCCACCCATTTGATAACAGCAACGATTTCATCGCTTAATGTAGGTTTGTCAGCTATTCCGCAGATGGCATCAGCTTCTTCTTTCAATTCTTGTATTGTTTTCAAAGCAATTCCTGCTGCTTTAGCTTTTTTAATCAAATCACGGCGCTTAGGATTAATTGCAATTCCTCTTTCAGTAATAATTACGTCTATTAATTCTCCAGGACCAGTAACCGTAGTAACTGCATCTTTTATTACCGGCATTCTGTCGCGGAAAAGAGGAATAGGTAAAATCACATTTTTGGCATGCAAACAGTTTTGCCATCCTCCGATACCGTGCAATAAATAGCCATCAGAATGTGTAACGACATTACCGTTGAAATTAACATCCACTTCGGTTGCACCCAAAATCATAATATCCATCATCGTAGTGAGGTTTCCTTTTGAGTGATAATTATAAGCATTAAAAACAGAATAATCGTGGTGATTCATATTCACTCCAACAGAACGAACCGCTTCCAAATCAAAAACTTGTGCGTCCATAATATGCTCCATTGTGCCTTCTTCCAACATTTGCACCATGTATTTTGTCGTTCCACCAAAACCTAAGCGGGCTTTCCATTGTTTTTCTTTCAATATGCCGTGCATATAATTACCTATTGCTAAGGAAGTTCCACCTGCTCCTGCCTGAATATAACAACCGTCGTGCAGCATTCCTGTTTTATAGCAAAAATCAGCGGTCATCTCTGCGATAAGTAATCTGTCTGGACTTTTGGTAATTTGTGTTGTTCCGGAGACTATCTTTTCAGGAATGCCAATTTTATCTACAATAACCACATAATCCACGTAATTTCCTTCAATTTGCATTGGCATACAAGGGAAATCAACAAGATTATCGGTAACAACAATAACTTTATCTGCATGCAGGTAATCTGCTTTAGCATAGCCGAGAACACCACAAGCAGAGCTTCCGTGCACTGCATTTGCATTCCCGAATTTATCGGCGGAAGGAGCAGCAATCACGGCAATATCGATATGCACTTCTCCATCCTGAATTGCTTGCACTCTGCCTCCATGCGATCGAAGTACAGCCATTCCTTTCATATGTCCTTCGGTAACAAATTTTCCTAAAGGACCATTCATGCTTCCTTCAATTCGATTGATGACACCGGATTTTAAATGCTCAATTATCGGTTCATTGCACGGAAAGGAGGCGGAAGGAAACCACATTAAATCCTTGACTTTTTTTGATGCGGCAACATCAAAAATTTGATTGCTGACCAAATCTCCATTTCGCAAATGATGATGAGTAGAAATGGTCATACCGCTTTTTAAACCGCATTTTGTTAAGGCTTCCTCCAAACTGCCGAGGATTTTGTTTCCGTCAGCAGGATAATCAATAGATGTTGGGATAGCTGTTGTTGCTTTGTTTCCTGAGGGACGATGTTTGCCAACGCCTTTAAATGCGACTTCTTTTTTTCCATTAACAATAGTTGGAACCATTCTTCCAACTGCGTTTTTTACCAATTTATCGTATTTTGTCATAATCGTAAAATGCTAGTTATTATTTTCTGTTTCTTTCATTTCTTGCACCCAATTCTTAGAAAGGAGTTGCATGCTGATAGCTAGTTGAATAATGCGTTCTGCTCGTTTAACAACGGGAGGGTCAATCATTTTCGACCCTAAAGAAACAACTCCGAGTCCTTTTTCTTCTGCTTCGTGGAAAGCCAGAATAATTTTCTTTGCTTTTTCAATTTCTTCGTTATCTGGAGCAAAAGCATCCTTAATCACTTTGATTTGTCGAGGATGAATGCAGCCCATGCCATCGAAACCGAGGGATTTGGATTGTAAAACATTTTCGCGCAAAGCTTCCATATCAGAAACATCAGAAAAAACAGAGTCTATCGCTTGAATTCTTGCTGCTTTACAAGCAATCACGACCTGATTACGGGCAACAAAAGATTCTGTTGCAGCATTTGTTCGCTTGGCTCCGATATCAGCAGTATAATCTTCTAAACCGATAGCCATTGCCACAACATTCTCTGCCGCAGTTGCAATTTCGTAAGCATGCACAACGCCTAAAGCACTTTCGATAATAGGCATAAGCCAGATTTTTCTGTTTTTAATGTTGTGTTTGGACAAAACAGTTTGAATGCGTTTATTTAAAGTAATAATTTGCTCTTTGGATTCGCACTTAGGAACTAAAATTAATTGCACAGGATGATGAATAATATAATCAATATCTTCCAATCCTTTTGGAATTTGATTAATTCTTACCATATGCTCAGCACCATAAAAATTCAATGAACGCAATGCATTTCGGACAAGAAATCGCGCTTCGAATTTCTTATCGGGAGCAACGGCATCTTCCAAATCCAGTATCATTCCGTCGGGATGATGCAAGCCTGCATTTAGCATTAATTTTGGCGTATTGCCCGGCAAATACAATCGTGTAAAGCGAAAACGATCCTTTGCTGTGTTTCCTGTATTTCCTTTCAATAAAGGCGTTAGAAATTCTTTTTCGGTCTTAATAAGTTGTTTAACTGCTGCTTCTATTCTAGCTGCAATAACAAAATCTAAGGCTCCAGTATCAATAATTTCTATTTCTGCATTCTTTATTTCAAAGAATTGGAGCATTTCTTTTGTTAGGGAACGGATTGAATTCCCAAACATCACATCAACTTTGCTTTGGAGATTGATTTTTATTCCTTTGCTTTTAGTCAAACTCAAACGGACAAAGCAATCGGATTTTACTCCTTTTCCTTGATTTCCTGCTGTTGCTGTTTGTTTCATAGTGTAAATATCTTGTGTTCAACGATTTATTTAGAGGTAAAGTCTTTTTTGATGGTGATATATCCAGGGTAAGTAACAGGAATACTTCCTATCAGAATAGTTGGTTTTGCTTTCAGCGAAACGCGTGTAGGTTCTCCGCCTGCTCCTGCCAGATTAAAAGCGAAATTGTATATTGTATTTGCACTTTCGCCTGTTAATACTTGCTTCAAATCAATTTGAAATTCCAAAGGCATAGTAGTTGTTTGCTGTGGTGGGATTTCTACTCTTTGATTACTAATTCCGCGCAGCATTTCGATATCATCAATAAGTAAAATCCAATCAAGTTTATTCATTGCTGCCAGGGTAGGATTTGGGTTGCGGATATCTATCATTAGTTTGAGTTTTAATGGCAGATTACCGCTTGCTAAGCTAGTTGCAATCTTGCCAGCATCAAGTAAATTCAAATCAGCATAAGATTTCTTTTCTTGAATAAAGATTCCTGCTAATTCAATATTTGATACTTTTTGAATGCGAAATTCACATTTTGTCATATTGGACATTTGCTGTAGTTGATTGCAAGAGAATAATGTCGCAACAGCAAGAAAGACGAGTAAAATGCTAGTTTTTTTCATTTGCTTGGATTTAGAATTAATTCTTCTTTTAATAATGTTAATACTTATCTGATTTATCTATTGTTTTCATACTAAAAACATTTTTTTCTTTGCGACTTCGCGACTTTGCGGAAATATTTTAAAGACCGCTAAGACGCAAAGTTTATTGTTTCTTTACTATTTTATTTTTCCCATTTTTTTGGTTTTAACATTGTTTGATGTTTATCCTTTTTATTTACAAGGTAAAATTACATTTTTTTTAATAACGAGATTATTTGATTTTCATTTTTAATAAGGACTTATTTTCAATAAAAGCTTCTAATTCATCTCCGATTGCTAATGGCCCCACACCTGAAGGCGTTCCGGTAAAAATTAAATCTCCGATTTTTAAAGTTATAAAACGAGAAACATAAGCGATAATAGTATCTATATTGAAAATCATATCTTTCGTATTTCCTTTTTGTACGATTTCTCCATTTTTT
This sequence comes from uncultured Prolixibacteraceae bacterium, assembly GCA_964550505.1. Classification (GTDB taxonomy): domain Bacteria; phylum Bacteroidota; class Bacteroidia; order Bacteroidales; family CAZJZP01; genus CAZJZP01. The sequence goes on from CAZJZP010000112.1 coordinate 4,529, forward strand.
CTTAGCGAAAACGACAAATTATTTAAGTCTAAGTCTGCTTTCGGAATAAAATTATCACTAAGTGGAGCGGAAAAATCAAAAGCTTTGGAAATTTCCCAAGGTAAGCCTTGTTTCTTTGCTTCATTTTGTAAATCACGAGCAGTTAAATCAAGTCCAATACCTATTTCTTTATAGTATTTGTTAGCAAATTCTATATCAATATGTTTTCCAACACGACAAATGCGAACAACAATTTCTACTTCATGGTGAATACAAGAAGAAAAGGAGGGAAGGTAGAAAGGCTTATTTTGTCGTAAGATGCAATTGTCTGTTTTCAAGAAAAAAACAGGATTTTTAGGATGTTCACTTTGCATTTCCTTGTTATGCTCGATGTAATTTTTTCCTATGCAAATGATTTTCATTTTGTTGGATAAAATAAGTTTTATTTGAAATTAATTGTAAGATTACCAGCACTTTTCATCTTGATAGCTGTTAGTATTTTTTTTGTGTAAAGCGGAAAATCGCTGCGCATAATCCAGTCGTAATATTGTGGTTCTTTCGTGAAAATATCTTCCACTAATTTCCCTTTATATTTTCCGAAATTAAAAACTTCTTTGTTTTTTTCGTTGAAAATAATTTGACCTGCCAGATCTGCAAATTTGTTTTGCTGAGAAAATTGGTGCAAGGCTTGCATATCATTTTTTACAGGGATAGATTTTTTTCCGAATTTATCGGTATATTCAATACCTTCATACATCTTGATTTGATTTTTCAGAATTTCATAAGTAGCCAAAGTATCCGCTTCAGCACTATGGGCATCTTCCAGTTCTTGACCACAGTAATATTTGTAAGCAGCCGACAAGGTTCTGGGTTCCATTTTATGGTAGATATTCATCACATCAACAATACGTCTGTCTTTCATCTCAAAATCAACATCAGCACGGAGAAATTCCTCCACCAAAAGTGGAATATCAAAACGAGAAGCGTTGTATCCTGCTAGGTCTGCATTTCCGATAAAACTTTTAATTTCTTTTGCTAAATCCTTAAAACTGGGCTCATTTGCAACATCTTCATTTGAGATTCCATGAATTTTAGTTGCTTCTTCACTAATTGGAATGCCAGGATTAATTCTTTTGGTGTAATTTTTTTGACTTTGGTCTGCATTGATTTTCAATATGCTAATCTCTACTATTCTGTCGCTAGCAACTTTGGTTCCTGTTGTTTCTAAATCGAAAACTGCTAAAGCCCGTTCTAATTGTAATTCCATAATTTATTATTTTTCTTACAAAGATATACAAGAAATTGAGAATGATAAATTTTAAGTCTATTTTATTTTTTAAATGTTTTTTAATAAAAATAACAGCCTATTAAAAAATATTTTTTTAGGTTTGCTCATTATTTAAAATAAAATTAAACTTTTATGAAAACGATTATTGTAGGTACAGGTTATGTAGGATTAGTTACCGGAACTTGTTTTGCTGAAGTAGGTATTGACACAACATGTATTGATGTTGATAAAGAAAAAATTGATAATTTAAAAAAAGGAATATCTCCAATATGGGAGCCGGGTTTAGATGAAATGATAGAGCGAAATTTTAATAAAGGACGCTTACACTTTTCCACGGATTTAACTTCTTGTATTGATAGTGCAACGGTTATTTTTTCTGCCGTTGGAACTCCTCCAGATGAAGACGGAAGTGCTGATTTACAATATGTTATTGAGGTAGCAAGAACAGTAGGGAAATACATGAATGATTATAAACTGGTGGTTACCAAAAGTACCGTACCAGTTGGTACTGCAGAAAAAGTGCGACTTGCAATTCAAGAAGAATTAGACAAGCGCGGAGTAGAAATCCCGTTCGATGTTGCTTCTAATCCTGAATTTTTAAAAGAAGGTGATGCCATTAGTGATTTTATGAAACCTGATAGAATTGTGGTAGGAGTGGAGTCGGAAAGAGCAGAAGAACTTATGTCCAAATTATATCGTCCTTTCACTTTGAACGGTCATCCGATTTTATTTATGGATGTTCCTTCTGCCGAAATGACAAAATATGCAGCTAATGCAATGTTGGCAACCAAGATTAGTTTTATGAACGATATCGCCAATTTATGTGAAATTATGGGAGCCGATGTGAATCTAGTGCGCAGAGGAATAGGTACTGATAGCAGAATTGGGAATAAATTTATCTATCCCGGAACAGGATATGGCGGTTCTTGTTTCCCTAAAGATGTAAAAGCTTTGATTAAAACAGCTGATGAAAACGGTTTTAATATGCGCGTATTGAAATCGGTTGAAGATGTTAACGAAGACCAGAAATCCATTCTTTTTAGAAAAGCGTTAAAATATTATAACGGAAATTTAAAAGGGAAAAAAATAGCTATTTGGGGTCTTTCATTTAAACCAAATACAGATGATATGCGTGAAGCACCTGCTTTGGTCTTAGTAGAAAATTTATTAGAAGCCGGAGCTAAAGTAAAAGCCTATGATCCAGTTGCCATTCATGAATCGAAAAGACGAATCGGTGATAAGATTGATTATGCAGAAAATATTTACGATGCTGCAAAGGATGCAGATTGTATTATGTTGGTTACCGAATGGATGAATTTCCGCTTTCCCGATTTTAAGAAATTGAAAAACTTAATGAAAGGCGCTGTTCTTTTTGACGGTAGAAATGTATATAATCCGGAAGATGTTAAAGAAGAAGGCTTTGAATATTTTGGTATTGGAACAAAATAAAGTTTAGCTTTTCTTTTTACCGAAAAAAATCGTGTAAGGAAATAAATAAGGGGTTGATTTTCTATAATCTTCATATTCTTTGCCGAATTCTTCGCTTAAATAGATTTCTTCTTTTTGGATTGTTTTGCGAAAAACCAAATATCCAATTATTGGAGAGAGAAATCCAAGTGAAGATTGTAGCCCAAAACTTATCGCAGGGAAAAAAAACAAGATAAAAGCACTGTACATCGGATGTTGGATGTGCTTGTATATTCCGCTCTTCATCAATCGTTTAGCTTCAAAATTCTTTTTAATAACTAAGGCTGATAAGAGCCAAAGCGGAAAGCCAAGTAAAAACCATATTCCTCCAATGACTAATGCAAGTGTTTGATTTATTGGAATGCTAATTTCAGGGATAAAAAAATACTCAATGCTGATAAATACAATGGATAAAAACACCATTGATCCAACAATTTTAATCCCGCTTCCCCACATGCTCATTTTTTTCATTTTTCAGTTTTTTACTTTGTTTTATAATGAAAGATGATACTCTATTCCGTAAATAAATTCCTGAAGATTTGCTTTTGCTTTTATATCAGTAACGTACATAAAGAATAGATTGACTTCGTGCTTTTTTGTAATCTTGTAATCTGTTCCGAATTGAAAACGGTGTTGGTCGAAGCCATAACGAAAAACACTATTGTAGTCTAAAGGAGTATAACTCTCATAAAAGAGATAGGGCGTAAAATCAGATTTTTTTTTGTTATATTCAATTTTGAATTTGTTACGCAGATGATAATCGTATTCGATATAAACTCCGTTAGCTTCGTAGTTATCAGTAAATTTGTGTTGATATTTGATTGTCCAATAAAAGCGAAAATTATCGGTTTTAAATCGGTTTTGCCATGCAATGACAAAGCGATTTCGTTCACTGACATAATCTTCGATAAAATTATTTTTATTCTCGTAACGATAGTCGGCAGAGATTTTAAAAAAGCGGTTAAATCTGTATGAAACACCAGCTTCAATATAAGCCTTCTCAAAGATTTGCATATTGTTATTTAAGCGATAGCCAATTTCTGCTTCTGCATTGATTTTTTTACTAAAATCTTTATTTATACCAATAGCAGTCCACAAAGCGGCATCTTTTTCTTG
>CAZJZP010000113.1:0-8336 GCA_964550505.1 uncultured Prolixibacteraceae bacterium
TAATTTAACTGATTCTAAAATAAAAAAAGCTATCCAATCGGATAGCTTTTTTTTTTAGATTGTAAATCAGATTAGTTAATTATCAATTTTAATACGCTTGAATATGTTGTGCTAGAAATTTTAATAAAATAAACGCCTTGCTCTAAAAAGCTTGCATTATACTCTTTCTTTTGTGTTCCTTTGCTCATCACATCTTCACTGATTAGTTTTCCCTGAATATCCATTATCTCAATCTTGTATTCATCTTCTAATATATTGTCAGTAGTAATTATAAACATTCCATTCGTTGGATTAGGGGAAATTGCGAATTCTACAGCTGAATATTGGATAATCTCTGCAACAGGGCAACCTGGATTATCGATTTCAGTATGCATAGCTATGCTGTATTTTGTGGGAGTAGTTGTTGAAGCTGAATAAATTGTTCCATTATCGCCATTTTCTCCTGGAGCAGAGAGAACTCCTATTCCACCTGCACCACCATTTGCAGCTAAGCTTCCATTATTCAATAAAGTATTGGCATAAAATATTTTTATTCTGCCGCCGGCTCCTCCACCTCCGCCATCATTAGCTGAAGAATTTCCTTCTCCTCCATCTCCGCCATTGGCTTCAATTGATGCATTTATGATAACATCATCAGCATTAACCAAAAAACCTCCACCAGAGCCTCCACCGGCACCACGACCAACGCTAGATGTTGGAAAAACATTATCATCACCATTTAAAAGAATACTCCCATTTAACACTGCATGAATTCCTCTTATTGCAATTGCTCCTCCACCGTTTCCTCCAATTCCATTATCTGTAGATCCACCACTAGAGCCCATTTGTATGGTATCTGTATCGTTTGCACCATAAGACAATCCTCCTGCAGCTGCGGGAGGTGAATCAGCTCCACCATCACCACCATTTCCACCATATCCTGCACCACTGGAAGCGTCCCCGCTTTTAATTGCACCAGCACCAGGGCCATTTCCATTTGCATATATAGCGCTACCGGCTCCTTGATATCCTTTGCCATTTCCATTAATTATACCATCTATAATACAATATTTTGCATTTAATTCCAAAGCAGTTGCATTAACTAGATGCAAACTGTCGTTAGCTGATAACTTAAAATAATCGTAGTTTACTGTCCCTGATATAATAGTATCATTTCCTCCTGAAATATAATAGTTTTGAAAAACACTATCAATATCAGATACAGCAGTTGCTGACGAATTTCCATAAAACATAAAAATACTGTCGGTTAAACTTGCAGTTAATTGATCTAATTTTATAAATATAACTGTTGAATCAGTATTTATTCCCGATTCTATCCAGTAAGACAATAATAAAGACCCACAGCTGTCAGATGAAAAACGAATATCATCTCCATTTATATCCATATTCCCTGTTAAAATTGGTGTTTCTGTGTCATAAACAATCCGTATTGGGAAATCAGTCATTGTAATAGATTGATTTTCGGTTACTTCAATACATGCTCTTTTTGTCCATGCATTTAATTGCGCTTGTAGTTGTACTAGCGAAAATTGTACAAGAATAATAACTAAGAATAATTTTTTCATAATTGCTTTTTTTTTACAAAGCAAATATATAAAAAAAAACTTAACTATTTTATTTGAGATAAGACAGGGAATGAAAATCTAATAAAAAAAAGAAAACACGAATATATTCACTACAATAACGCTTCCAATTCCTGCTGCAACTGCTTCAATTCCGATTCATCAGGAATAAACTGGATTTTTGAGCTGTAAATAATATCGTACTTTGCTTCTTCCATATATTTAGTGAGTTGAGGAATGCTTTTATCGCCCCAACCATAAGATCCAAAAATAACGGCTTTTTTTCCGCCGGCACTCAAGCCACTTAAATAGGTCAAAAAAGCTGCAACAGAAGGCATGATATTTTTATTTAATGTTGGTGAACCAACCGCAATATGCGATGAATCCAAAACATCTGTTACAATATCCGAAATATGCCTGTGTTGAAGATTTACAAATTCAATTTGATAGCCTTTGTTTTCAAATGCTTCATACACCACTTTCGCCATTTTTTCTGTGGATTTCCACATGCTATCATATACTATCGTTACTTTCTTCTTGTTTTTGCTGAAAGCCCAATCGTTGTATGCTGCCAGAATTTTATCCAAATGCTTACGCCAGATAATTCCATGACTTGGTAAAACCATTTCAATATCTAATTGACCTACTGCTGCCAATTCATTTTGTGTAGGTTTATCATATGGCATCACTATATTGGCATAGTATTTTTTGGCTTCTTTCATTACAATATCCAAATCGCATTCATCATCAAAACGCATGGTAGATGCATAATGCTGACCCAAAGAGTCATTTGAAAAAAGAATTTTCTCTTCAGGCATATATGCTACCATATTGTCTGGCCAATGAACCATAGGTGTTGTAATAAACTGTAAACTTCGTTTTCCTAAAGAAATACTATCTCCTGAATTAATAACTTTAAAATTCCAGTCTTTTTTATAATGCCTTTTTATGCCTTTTTCTCCTTTAGCGCATGTGATAATTTCAGCATTTGGAGCTAATTCCAGTATTTTATCCAGACTTCCGGAATGATCCATCTCCACATGATTGGCAATGATATAATCAATTTTTGCTGGGTCAATAATCTCTGAAATTCTACTGATTAATTCATCAGAAAAATCTGCTTTTGCAGTATCTACTAGCGTTATTTTTTCATCAATAATCAAATATGCATTGTATGTTGTACCTTGCTGTGTCAGATATCCGTGAAAATTGCGCACATTCCAATCAATAGTTCCAACCCAATAAATATCTTTTTTTACTTCTACTGCTTTCATTTTGCTTGATTTATTATTCTTAAATTATTTAATTTCTAGTTGTTTAAAAATCTGAGAAGCGTGTTCTTTAGTTTTTACTTTATCAAAAATTTCCTGAATTTTCCCATTTTCATCAATTAGAAAACTTGTGCGAAGAACACCCATATATGTTCTTCCGTACATTTTCTTTTCAGCCCAAACACCATAATCAACTAATATCTTCTTTTCGGTATCGGCTATTAATCTGAATGGTAAATTATGCTTTTGGATAAAATTTTGGTGTGATTTTTCACTATCAGGACTTACTCCAATAATTTCAATTCCTTGTTTTGTAAATTCTTCAAAATTATCACGCAAATCACATGCTTCAGCTGTACATCCCGGAGTATTATCCTTAGGATAAAAATACAATAATAGTTTTTTTCCTTTAAAATCACTGAGTTTAATTTCTTTTCCCTCTTGATCTTTTGATTTAAAATCAGGGGCTTTATCTCCAATTTGTAGTTTCATATCTTTTTTTATTTAATGACAAATGAAGTATTTCTATTGTTCAAAATAATTTTTCTTTTTCACATAGTATTTAATAATTCTATGCACAATAAAAATAAACAGAGGCCAACTTATAAACCATAAAATTGATGCTAAATGTTCCATAATATATCTATTTTAATATGCCATTTCGTCGTTTTCAATATCTTCTTTATTAATTTTCTTCTTTGCTAATGCTTTCCATGCATACCAAATATATGCAATAACAAAGGGGACAAACAAAGAGACATAACTCATTGCCGTTAAAGTATATTGACTAGAAGAAGCATTTTCAATTGTTAATGAATGTTGAATATTGTAAGTAGAGGGATAAAAAGCTGTATTATTATATGCTGCAAGCAAGAATAGAGCTAATACTGCTAAAACAGTTCCAAAACCAGCATACCAAATACCTGCGGTTGACTTGGTAAATACGCCTTTAAACATTCCAAACAGCAACAAAATAACACCCAGGAGAAAGAGAATACTGAGCAGTGGCATTTGCAAAAAGTTATGTAGGTACTTGTATTTTTCCATAAAGACTTCTTTTGTCGTCGGGTTTACGGCAAAGCCATCTTTTGTCAATAATAAAGTCATAAAAGCAAGGAATACTAGCAGAAACGCACTACTACATAATAACAATGTCTTTTTTGCTCTTTGTCGGATAACTTTATCGTCAACAGTTCTGATAAAATACAAATTTCCCAATACTCGTGATAAAATAAGGACAGCAATACCCAAACTAAGATTAGTAATATTCAATGCTGCTTCCAAACCGTGTGCCGGTCCTTCCCAACGAGAAATAATTTTGTTTGAGCCTTCTGCTGTAAGACGATTAAAGTCTATAGAAAATTCGGAGCCCGTAAAAAAAGTTCCTACTGCAATCCCTATTAATAAAGGTGCTAACAAACCATTGATAAAAAGAAATACATTAAATGTTTTTTCACCAAGGAGATTGCCTGCTTTGGTTCTGTATTCATAAGAAACAGCCTGAATGATAAAACTAAAAAGTATTAACATCCAAACCCAATATGCGCCACCAAAACTCGTGGAATAAAAAAGCGGAAAAGAAGCAAAAAATGCTCCGCCAAAAGTAACGATAGTGGTAAATGTTAAATCCCATTTTCTGCCAATAGCATTATACAGCATTTTTTTCTCCATCTTTGTTTTTCCAAGCATAGGAACCAATGTTTGACCTCCCTGCACAAACATTAAAAAAACAAAGACTGCTCCTAGAACGGATACAATAAACCACCAATATTGTTGTAATGCCAAATATGATAGATTTTCAAACATAATTATTCTCCTCCTTCTTTTGGTCCAATTTTAACTTGTTTAAACATTATTCTCAGTTCAACCAATAAGAGCATAGTAAATAGTCCGAGAAAAATAAAAAAAGTAGTTTGTACACTGGAAGTGCTTAAATGTGAAGTTGAAATTCCTACCGGAAGTTTATTCACTATTGTCCAAGGTTGTCTTCCCACTTCTGCCACTACCCATCCAAGCTCAGATACGATATATACAACAGGAATCATCCAAATAGCAGATTTTAAAAGCAATCGTTTATTGTCTAATTTATCTTTCAAAGATAAATAAAGTACTAAGGCAAAGAAAAAGATAAATAGAAAGCCAAAAGCAACCATAATATGAAAAGCATAAAAGGTAATAGCAACAGGAGGAACCATGTCCTCTGCTTTTTCGAGATATCCAAAACCAAAATCATCATAATGTTTTTCAAAAAGGAGAAGAGCTTCTTTGGCTTTTTGCTTATCTCCGGATTTTTGGGCTTTATTGTATTCTCGTAAGGCATCAATAGCTATTTTCCCATTATCCATTCTTGTTTGCGCAGATACAATACCATATTTATCATTTCCATATACAATATCATTGATTCCGGGAACAAAGGCATTGGCATCTCTAAAACTCATCAGCGACAACAACTTGGGAGCTGTAATATCAAAAAGATATGCTTTTTCATTATTTCCAACTTCCTTTTTGGGATTAAGTACTCCAATAAGAACCAATCCTGCACCTTCTTCCCCATCATACAGTCCTTCCATAGCCGCTAATTTCATCGGTTGTGTTTCTGCGACATCCGCTGCAGATCCATCTCCTGTTCCTGCAACCATAATCGAAGATAATAATCCAAAAATTGCTGCAATTAAAATACTTTGCTTTGCAAAACGAATATGCCTTCCTCTCAGCAAATACCAAGCTGAAATACCTATCACTACAATTGCTGACAAAACATAAGCTTGTGAAATCGTATGCAAAAACTTATAAACAGCTGTTGGTGAAAGGAGCACTTCAAAAAAATCAAGCATCTCATTACGTGCTGTATCAGGATTAAACTTCATCCCAACGGGATTTTGCATCCAAGCGTTGGCAACTAAAATCCAAAGAGCTGAAAGATTCGAACCTACGGCAGTAAACCAGGAAGAAAGCATATGGAATCGCTTATTTACTCTCCCCCAACCAAAAAACATAATAGCAATAAAGGTGGATTCCATAAAAAAGGCAAAAATTCCTTCTATTGCCAGCGGCGCACCGAAAATATCGCCAACAAACCAGGAATAATTCGACCAATTGGTGCCAAATTCAAATTCTAGAATAATACCAGTTGATACTCCAATCGCAAAATTAATTGCAAAGATTTTCATCCAAAACTTGGTCATGTTTTTCCATTCCATACTTCCCGTTTTATAATAAAAAGTATGCATAATTGCAATCATAAAGGAAAGACCTAAGGTTAATGGTACAAAAATCCAGTGATACATTGCCGTTAGTGCAAATTGCGCTCTCGACCAATCAACTAAGTTAATGTCAATTTCACCCATGATAATTTATTTAATTAGTTTTTCAATAACATACTCTGATTTTTCTTCTTTATTATCAAATTTCGAATTCAAATAATTCGGAAAAAAGAAAACTTTTAAAATAGCAAACATTATAAAAAGCTTGATAAAAATAATTATCCATAATCGTTTTCCAAGGCTACTCATATTTTTAAAGCCTTCGCGATACATATTTAATAAGTTCTTAATTGCTTTCATATAGTTGTTTTAGAACAATCCACTAATATTTCCATTTTCGTCAATATCAATTAACTCTGCCGAAGGTGTTGAGGGTAATCCTGGCATGCGCATAATATTCCCTGCAATGGGCACTATAAAACCAGCTCCAGCAGATAACTCTACTTCTCTGATTTTTACAGTAAAATCTTTCGGACGATTTTTTAACTTTGGATCATCAGATAAAGATTTCTGTGTTTTTGCCATACAAACTGCTAAATTGGATAGATTCATGGATTCAAAATGATCCAATTGCGCTTTTGCTTTCACTGAATATTCTACATTTTTTGCACCATATAATTGTTTCGCAATTTTGTCGATTTTCTCTTCGTAGCTTTCTTCTTTTTTATACAAAGGAGTAAAACAAGAAGGACAAGAATTGCTCGCTTCAACAACTAATTCAGCTAAATCTACTGCTCCTTCTCCGCCTTTTTCCCAAGAATCATTAATCGCACAGCGAATACCTTTACCCTTGCAATATGACATAAGTAAATCAATTTCTTCACTTGTATCGCTTACAAATTTATTTATTGCTACAACCGGATTAAATCCAAACAATTGCATGTTTTCGATGTGCTTATCCAAATTGTCAAATCCCAGTTGTAATGCTTGCAAATTGGGAGTCGTTAATTCTTTCAGTTTAGCACCACCATGATATTTCAAAGCTCTTATGGTTGCGACAATAACAACAGCTTTGGGCGACAAACCACCTTGTTGACATTTGATATCAAAGAATTTCTCTGCTCCCAATTCTGAGGCAAAACCTGCTTCTGTTACAACATAATCAGATAATGACATTCCCATTTTGGTAGCGATAATAGTATTTGTTCCTTGTGCAATATTAGCAAAAGGCCCTCCATGAATAATTGCAGGTGTTTCTTCTAGGGTTTGCACTAAGTTTGGTTTGATTGCGTCTTTTAATAAAGCTGCCATCGCACCTTGTGCTTTTAAATCCCGAGCAAAAACAGATTTACCATCAAATGTTTCGCCAATATATATATTCCCCAAACGTTCTTTTAAATCTTTCAAGTTTTCTGCCATACAAAGTGTTGCCATAACTTCTGATGCAGCTGTAATATCAAAACCTTCCTGTCGTGGGATTCCTTGTTTGGTTCCACCAAGACCAATAACCGTATCGCGTAAAGCTCTGTCATTCATGTCAATAACACGCTTCCACTGAATTGTTCGAGGATCAATATTGAGGGAATTCTTTTTATTTTGAATATTATTATCAATTAATGCAGAAAGTAAATTATGGGCTTTTTCAATAGCAGCTAAATCTCCGGTGAAATGCAAATTGATATCTTCCATCGGAATAACTTGTGAATAACCGCCTCCTGCAGCTCCACCTTTAATCCCGAAAACAGGACCTAAGGATGGTTCACGCAAAACTACAGTAGTTTGTTTTCCAATTTTGTTCATTGCTTGAGCTAAACCTATTGATGTAGTTGTTTTTCCTTCTCCTGCTGGTGTTGGGGTGATGGCAGTAACTAAAATCAATTTGGATTTCTTCCATTTTGATTCATCAATAAAATGCAAGGGAATTTTAGCTTTGTATTTACCGTACATTTCAATGTCGTCCTCTTGTAAACCAAGTTTCTCAGATATCTTCACAATATGTTCAATATGTGAAGCTTTAGCAATTTCAATATCAGATTTCATTATAATTTTTTTTAATCATTCCTTTTAACAACAAATTAAATGGAAATTTGTCAAATAATGCGTTAAATTTATTTAAAAATATCCTTCGTTTCTTTAAACCAAATAACATAATCCAAAAATTCCATTGGAATATTTGATTTTTCAGCTAATATTTTCATTTTTTCTTCCATTGCAAGATAGTTTTTTTCGCTTATTGTTGTTGGAATTTCATTAATTAAATCCAAATGCTTCAGATTGCGTAAAATGTGCCTGTCCAAAAT
>CAZJZP010000114.1:0-3959 GCA_964550505.1 uncultured Prolixibacteraceae bacterium
AATTTTTCAATGCTGTATGTTGCTTTTCCTTCTTTTCGAGCTTTTTGCAACAAATGCATATCAAGCGCCATTTCCATGTCCATTTTCATGTCCAGTTGAGACAGCTGTGAATATAGGAAAAACGGCTTTAATTTAACATACAATGCAACAGAAGTACCAGCTTTTTCTTTAAAATAAGCATCCAATAATTTGTAATCTTCTTCGCTAATAATGTCTTTTATCGTACCTTCTTCCAATAAAATAGCCTTTTGTGTGGTTTCAGCATCAACCTCGTCTAAAATAACTTCCATAGCAAAAGCATCACAGCTGTCAAAAGCAGCTAATATTTCATCAGAAAACTGAAAAACACGTTCATCCTGAATGTGAATAGTGCCGAAAAGATAAGATTTTTGTTTGAGATTATTTCCGCTTATTTCCCATAGGATAGCACCGCTATGCTGAGCAATTAGCTTTTGAGAAAAGGAAGATAATAATAAGAATAAGATAGAAATTTTAAAAAAGCATTGTTTCATCGTGTTTTTTTTTGTATTTTTATGCTACAAAGATAAAAAAAACTTCCAAGTATATTTTTGATTGGTGCAACTTAATCTATATGTACGCTGTCAAAGATATAAATGGGTAATGAGAATAAGGCATGCCAAACGAAGAGCTGGCACTTGTTAAAAAGTGTCTGAAAAATAATAAGTCTGCTCAAGAATTGCTGTATAGAAGACATGCAGCAAAAATGTTTGGTGTTTGCCTTAGATATACCCAGAATAAAATGGACGCTGAAGATGTGTTGCAAGAAGCGTTTATTCGTGTTTTTCGTTATTTGAAGGATTACAAAGGAAAAGGATCGCTAGAGGGATGGATAAGAAGAGTTGTGGTTAATACAGCCATTAACTTTTATCGTGCAAATCTGAAGCATATGCAACAACAAGAACTTACAGATTATGCTAAGGATGCGAAGTTGAGCAATACTATTATTGACGAATTGACAATTAATGAGCTGCTTGATTACATAAGAAATTTGCCCGAAGGATATAGAATGGTGTTTAATCTATACGTAATCGAAGGTTACACACATAAAGAGATAGCAGATCAATTAGGAGTTAGCGAAAGCACCTCTAAAACACAATTACTAAGAGCCAGAAAGGCCTTGAGAGAAATGATAACTAAACAAAATGAATTTTTAATTCAATCATGAAAGAAAATAAAGTAAAACTGGATGATGTTTTTAAAGACTTATTCGAAGATTTTGAAGTAAGTCCATCGGAAGAGGTTTGGCATAATGTGAATGCCAACATCCCTGATTACAAGCCGAATGCCGGTTTTTTCAAATGGTCTGCTGCGGTTTTTTCTTCTCTGTTGATTGTTGGAGTAATCCTTTTTATTAATGACGTGTCACTCGAAAATGAGGAAATAATCCTTGCTGCTAATCAAAAGCAGGAGAAAAACAGTGCATTTGAAAAAGAATTCCACATTGATTCAGAAACTAAAGAGTTAGAGAATAATATCAATTTATCAAAGGAGTTTTTACCAATTACGGAAAAACAAACAATTCAGCAGCAAGAGAAAAGTGCAACGGCTAATACTGAAAGCAGTTTAGCTGTTACAGAACTTAGTGAAGTGGAAGAAAGATCAAGTTTTGTCGAGAAAAAAGAAATTCTTACTGAAGATTATAGTAGTGATTTGGCACCTAAAGAATCTGTAATTCTCACTTTTGCAGAAGAAACAGATCAGACGAATGAGCATTCAGTCAATCTACCTCTTAGTGTAGAAAATAATATTCAACAGCAAGATTTATTGTCTGTTGAAAGGAGTTCTTTTTCTGAAAGACTTGCCCTTTTCACTATGCCGAGTATTGCTCCTTCTCCAATAGAAATATCACAAGATGGGTTATTAGCAAAACAAGAAAGTAAAGTCTTGAAAGACTATGTTTTTACTCCAAATTGGACGGTGGGATTGCATTTCGCTTATGAAAATATCCGTTATGAAATGGTAACTTCTCCGAAAAACATGAACTTTAGCCATAATTATACCCTTTCACTTGCTTACAACGAAAGAGATTTCTTTGTGGAATCAGGTCTGATGTACAGTAAAGTTGATGACAACGGAGACTATTATGTTCATTATACTTCCTACGATTTCTTAGGGGCATATCAACAAGTTGATTCCTTCACTGTAGTTCAGGATTCTATTGTTTATCATACTTCTGATATTCAGGTTTATGATTCGATTGAACATGTTTCCTATTCTAAAACAAAGCATTTATATCATTATTTGACAATTCCGATTAATATTGGTTATAAATGGCATCTAAAACAGATGGATGTTGGTTTGAAAGCTGGTTTTGCATATCAGTTTCAACTAAAAGAACAAGCTCCAGATGTTGTGTCAAATTACGCAGATGTTGAATTAATAGAAGTGATGAATTTAACTCCCAAACGCTTTCAATCAAACGTGTATTATTCCGCAGCAGCTTTTGTACACTATAATATGACAGAACGATTAAAATTAAATATTGAACCTACACTGCGTTTTTACAGTAGGTCTTTTTATAAGAATTATTTTGACACTAGAAATCCTTATTCTTTTAGTTTAAGAATTGGAGTAATCTATGATTTTTAAAATGACAATAATGCAGCGAAACAAAATTTTAATAAACATCAAATAACAGATATGAAAAAATACCTTTTTTTGTTATCATTATTATGCATACTTTATCTTCCGCTTAAGGCAACTTATGTTATGTATCCTTACAGTGGTTATGTGTTGGATAAAAACACACATGCTCCGGTAGCAAATCATCCAGTTACCATTGCGATAGATTCTGTTAATGCAGGCTTTTCATGGAGCTATACAACTTATACTGATGCACAAGGTCGTTTTGTTGACACTATTTGGGTTAATGCTAATTTAATACCATGCTATTTTCACCTATATACTATTGATGTTTCTAATCAAACCATAGATTCCCTCTATTATTTTTCTTATCCACAACCATTAATACAAAAGACTTTTTATATCAACACCTTATGTTTGGCAGATTTTTATACCTCGCAAGGAGCTAACCCAACTGAAATAGAATTTATTGATGCCTCAGAAGGAAATATCTATAATTATTACTGGGATTTTGGCGATGGAACTTCTTCTACGCTGCAAAATCCAGTTCACCAATATACTTATGCAGGAGATTATCAGGTGAAGCTAGATGTCCATGCTTATAATCATATATCAAATTCTTATTGTCAAAAAACAATTACAAAAACAATTCAAGTAGGTCAGCCAGAAAGATACGCGCTGGGAGGGCAGGTTTTTGCATCACAATTTCCTTACGATGAAGGTTTTGCTTGCTTATACCAAATGCATCATAATAATTATATCGTAGCAGTTGATAGTTTCCTTTTTAATCAGTATGGCTATTATCATTTTACGGATGTTCCTGAAGGAGAGTACATGGTAAAAATATATACTGAGAATTATAGTTTCAAAGGGATGAAATACGCTCCAACTTATTATGGAAATGTCGCTTATTGGGAATCAGGAAATGCTATTTTATTAAATTCAGATAAATATAATAACGATATTCAATTAATACAATATCCTTCTGTTCAAATCGGACCAGGATCTATACAAGCAAATATTCAGGGAGCTTGTTTGCTAGGTCTAGATAACAAACAGCTATTATTATTAGATGCTAACAGAAATATTGTTGATTGGGCACTAAGCGATAATAATGGCAATGTACATTTCAACAATATTGCTTTCGGACATTACATCGTAAAAGCAGAAGTTACAGGTTATTATTCGAGTGAACAGCACTTTGATATTACACCTTCTAATCCTAATGCGCAAGGATGTATCAATATTGTTCCAGGAACAACAGCAATTCCAACATCCGAGGAAATTGTTAATAATGCTATCATACAGTCTGTTTACCCAAATCCGACTTCTTCTTTTGTTATTATTGAGACAAA
>CAZJZP010000114.1:4059-8278 GCA_964550505.1 uncultured Prolixibacteraceae bacterium
TCATACAGTCTGTTTACCCAAATCCGACTTCTTCTTTTGTTATTATTGAGACAAATTTGAAGGAAAATGCAAACCTAGAAATCCTGAACTCTATGGGACAGAAAGTGTATTTTTCGAATATGTCTAATCTTGAGAAGACCAAGAAAATAGATGTTTCTACTTTCTCTCCAGGATTATATTACCTGAAATTAACTACTGCTAACAAATCCGAAGTACAAAAAATTCTTGTCCAATAATAAGCTAATTACAGATGATTTTGTATTTTTGAGCTATGCAAAATCTCAAAGTAGAATTTTTCAAAGGCGAAGACAATAAAAAAATCGAGCAAGTCCATAATATTCGCAAAGAAGTATTTATTCAAGAACAAAATGTAGATCCTGAATTAGAAATGGATAACCAGGATGGAATTTCTACCCATTTTTTATTGTTGAAAGAAAAGGAATATATTGGAACGGCAAGATGTCGGCAAACTAAAAATGGAATAAAATTAGAACGTTTTGCCATAGTACAAAAAGATCGAAATAAAGGCTATGGGAAAGTGTTATTGGATGGAATTTTACAACATTTTCAGAAAAATAAGAACAAACTCTACTTACATGCTCAAGATAAAGCAGTGAAGTTTTACCAAAGAAATGGTTTTGAAATAATAGGAGGTGCATTTGTAGAAGCAGATATCCTTCACTATTTAATGCGCTATAAATCTTAGATTGCTTCTGTTTCCCATTTTTTATCCTGAGATAAAACCATTATTTCACGATATCCGATTGCTTTAATACGTTCAATAGCCAATGCAAAACCTGCGTTTATTTCAGCTTTTTGATGCGCATCAGCACTAATGATTATTGGGATGTTCTTTTCTTTAGCTATGCTAAGAATTTGGCTTTCCGGGAAAAAATCGCTGCATTTTTTTTTGTACACTCCCCTGGTATTTACTTCCAAAAAAATATTTCTTTCTGCAATCAAATCCAAGCTTTCCATAAAAAGTTTTTTATACCAGTTTTCGTCTGTATGAAAAAAGCGATTTTGGTTGTTCATCCTTATTTTATCAAAATGAGCAATGATTTCTGGATTTTCTTTTTCAATCATTTCATTTATCTGACGAAAATACAAGGACACGGCTTTTTTGTAATCCATTTGAAAAACTTCCTTTAGTCCTTTGCCAAATAATTCCACAGCACCATCAATAAACCAGAGTTTTTCATTCTCAGGGTTTTTCACAAGATGAACTCCTCCGATGATGTAATCTAAATTTCCTCTTTTCCTGAACATTTCAAAAGAATAGCTAATATCTGGAATATAATCGGCTTCCAATCCTCTGAAAAGCTGAATATCTTTGCTGTATTTTTTTTGCAGGCAATTGATGTCAGCGATATAATTGTCAAAAGCTTCCATAGATACAATACTCCATGGATTCTCAAAAGGAACAGCAGCATGAGAAGAAAATCCAAAAGACGTAAACCCCAAGGAAATAGCGCTTTGAATCATTGCCTCAAGACTGTCTTTCCCATCGCAATAATGAGAATGATTATGATAAGTGTTTTGAATGATGTATCTAGAATGTTCCATGTTTTTTTATAGAAGGTTTTTATTCCTTTGTGTAAAATTTAACGCTTTTTAACACATTGTTTTGATTTTTTGCTTAAACTTTATTGTCTTTTTTTTGTCAAAGATATAGAATTGTTAGAAAAACCAAGACGATAAAGTTGTTTTAAAGGAAATAATGTACAGATGGCTTTTGCTAAAGCCTTATTGAAAAAACAAATAAGTCGCTTAGTTGCAATTCTAAAATTTGATTACATAAACCAATTAAAAAAAATTAAAAATGAAAGTCCTTAAAAAAAACGCATTTATGTTGTTTTACTTGTTTTTCTTAGGTGCACTAATAGCAATGTATTTTCTATTATAACCTTTGACTGATTTAGTAAAACCGTTAACTTATTTATCCTTGTTAAATCTATAGGATATGCTTATCTTTATAATAAATAAAGCGAATTACTAACTTTTTAAAACTTACTACTATGAACAACGCAATAAAAGAAAGCACCTTGTGGTTTATTTACTTCCTGATTATGGCTGGATTAATTGCTGTTTCTTTTTATATCGGATAAGATGAAGAAAAGCAATATCCGCTTGAAAAGCGAATGTAAAAAACAATAACAAAACCGACGTTTTATTCTTAATAGTCGGTTTTTTTGTTAATAAAGCTTTAATCTTGTTAATAAATAATGCCTAATTTGCTGAAATTTAATATTCTCTTAATAAAAAAACAGGATTTCTTTTGTATCTTTGTCTAAGATTAAATAATGAAGCTACACAGATGTTTAATCATTAGTATTAAACTACATAGATGCTTGAAGATTAGAATAAAACGAACCAATGTTTGTACTATGCAATTTTTTCATGCTTCTTCAAGAGCTATCTTCAGCGCTGTAATACTCACGGTTTTATCTTTGTTTTTTTTCGTAGAAAAAACAAATGCGCAGTTGTTTATTAGCCAGTATATTGAAACAAATTCCGGCTCAACACCAAAAGGGATAGAGGTTTTTAATCCCACCGCATCAGATATTGTTTTTAGCCCCACTAATAATTTACAAGTATATCAGGGGACTAATGGTGGTGCTTGCGGTGCTTTGGCGGGTACAAATATCACTTCTGGAACTTTAAGAGCTGGAGAAGTTTGGGTTATTGGAACTTCTGATCTTACATTTGATGCAACTACAAATGGAACGGATTTAAGCGGAACAACTGATTTCAACTTTGCGTTTAACGGAGATGATGCTCTTGAATTATATTTAGGTGGAGTCAAACAAGATGTTTTTGGGACATGTGGAACTGATCCAGGTTCTTCGTGGAGTGGAGGTGGAGTTTCAACAGCAAATGAAAATATCCAAACAAAAACTGGAATTTGTTCGGGAACACTTTCGTATTGGACAGACCCGAGTTTGCGATTTGAAACCGTATCAACAGATCCTGTTAATAACATGACAGGTTTTGGAAATGCCCCTGTTGGATGTACTTCAAATTCAATCAGTACCTCTGCTATCGCTGGCTCTCCATTTTGTGTTACCACTTCTAGCGGAGCAGCAGTTAATGTGCCTTTTACATCATCCGGAACTTTTAATGGAGGGAATATTTACACTGCCCAATTGTCGAATGCTAGCGGAAGCTTTGCTACACCAACAGATATTGGAAGTTTAAGTTCTACAGCTAATGCAGGAACAATCAATGCTACAATACCCGCAGGAACAGCTGGTGGAACAGCTTATCGTATTCGCGTTGTAGCTAGCGATCCTTCCACAACTGGTTCTGATAATGGAAGTGATTTAACGATAGTGCTTTCCCCTCAGGATGTTAGTGGAGCAGGTGCTATTTCAGGAAATACCACTGTTGATGTAGTGTGGACAAATCCCGCAGCCTGTTATGACGAAATTTTAGTTGTTGCTAAAGCTGGTTCGGTTACAGTTAACCCCAGCGGTGATGGCTCAGCATATACCGCAAATGCTAATTTTGGCGCAGGTACAAACTTAGGTTCAGCCAATTATTGTGTGTATAAAGGAACAGGAAACAATATTACGGTTACGGGTCTTACAAACGGAATGAATTACTGCTTTAAAATATTTACACGCACAGGAACAAGCTGGAGTTCTGGTGTTGAAGTTTGTGCAATTCCCGCAACAACAACAGTTTTGAGCCCAGGAGACATTGCTGTGCTTGGATTGAATTCAAACATAGCTTCATGTGTTGGAGGAAGTGCAGGAGATGACGAAATTAGTTTTGTTTGCTTTCAGGATATCACTTCTGGTACTGCAATAGAAATGACAGATAATGGATGGGAGCGAGTTAATACCGGTCAGTGGGGAAATACAGAAGGAGTAATTCAAGCTGTTAGAACAGGGGGAACGATTCCCGCAGGCACAGTTATTACATTTCGCTTTTCTGGTTCAGGAGGAGGAACATATACTGCTATTTCTCCTGATGCAAACTGGAATATTGCAGAGATTCATACAGTAGGATCAGATTTAATCATGAATTCAGGTGGTGATCAAATCTTTTTTATGCAAGGTGGAACGTGGAATTATGGAACACTAGGAAGTCACAATGCAGTTCTAACAAATCCCAATATACTATTTGGCTTCAACACTAATGATGTTTGGAATGCTGATGGGTCAACACAACATTCAAATCCGTTCCCAGGGCTTGATTGTTACAGTATGATGCC
>CAZJZP010000115.1:0-4579 GCA_964550505.1 uncultured Prolixibacteraceae bacterium
TATTTTTATTACTTTTGTCTTTAGAAAAAATCAAAACTATGAATACATTTAAAGCTAGTGAACTAGTACTAAACTCGGATGGAACGGTTTATCACCTCAGAGCAAAAGGTGAACAAATTGCTGATAATGTGATTGTTGTCGGCGACCCAAACCGTGTTGCCATGATTACATCTCTCTTTGATTCCATCGAATGTAAAATTGAGAATCGAGAAATTCACACACATACGGGAAGGTATCAAGGAAAACGGATTACTGTTATTTCCACTGGTATGGGTCCGGATAATATTGATATTGTTATTAATGAATTGGATGCTGCTGTTAACTTTGATTTAGTAAAAAGAGAAATTAAAGCAGAAAAAAGAAAATTAAATATTATCCGCTTAGGAACTTCTGGAGCTTTGCAAAAAGATGCTGCTGTTGATAGTTTTGTTCTATCTACTTATGGAATTGGTATTGACGGGGTATTAAATTTTTACGAACCGGAGATTCCTATTTTTGAAAGCGAAATGGAAGAAGCTTTTATTCAACAAACATCTTGGCCGGAAAAACTTGCCCGACCATATATTGTTAAAGCTTCCGAAAAATTAGTAAGCCAATTTTCCGCTGCTTGTCAATTAGGAGCAACTGTAACTGCTCCCGGATTTTACGGACCTCAGGGTCGTTTGTTGCGCATTCCGCTTCGTTATCCTTCTATAAATGAAAGTCTTACTAATTTTAATTATCAGGGAGAACGAATTTTAAACTACGAAATGGAAACTTCTGCCCTTTATGGTATTGGCAAAAGCTTAGGACATGAAATGCTCACTATTTGCGTTATTATTGCAAATAGATTAGCAGGAGAATTTAGTAAGGATTACAAAAAATCTGTTAAAAAATTAATCGAATACGTGCTCACGCATATAAAATAATGAAAGAAGAGCTTGCATCCTTATTAAGACTTATTGATGAAGAAAATCTCAGCAGTTATCAACAAATCAAGACTGCTATTCTAAAATATGGTTTTGAAGCCAAAGAATTACTATTGGAAAAAAACAATACTTCATTAGATGAACTAAGTCAGGAAAGAATCCAAGACTTGATTGAAGCTATTAATTATCAGGAAATTGAAAAGGCGATTCTTGCTTTTATCGAAAACCAAGAAGTTACTCCCATAGATATTTGGGCATTATTAGTTCTTTTTGCTGAAGAAAATTACGGATTTCTCCCATACGAAAGAGAACTCCAGCAAATATTAAAAGATGCCTGGCTGGAGATAAACAACGATTTATCTGTTCTTGAAAATGCAAACTTGATATATCAACTATTAACAGAAAAATATCATTTTGATATTGCTGACGATATGCTAACACAACTTCCGGAATCTTATTATTTGCATCAAATAATAACTACAAGTATTTGTCATGCTTTTAGCTTTCAGCTATTGTTTTGGTTTATAGGATTTCAATGTGGACTTCCTTTGAGTTTTGTCCGCAAAGAAAAAGGAAAACACCTCTTTATTCTTATCGATTTTGACGCTGATAATCAACGAATTAAAAACCATTTATGTAGTATCAATAATAAAAAACTTCAATGGACAGAAGCAAATATTGACGATTTTAATGACGACACCAGTAGTCGAATGCTTCTGCTTTTCTCATTGTTAGAACAACAAGCAGCCTCGTATAGGCATAAAGGAAACTTTGAGATGGAATCAAAACTGCTCAAGCTTTCCATGCTTCTTCATTCTTAACAATAAAAAAACATTGGAATGCCATCAAAACTTGCATATATGAATAAAAATATGTAATTTTATAATTATTCAAAATACGAAAAAAATATGACAAAAACGACATACCAAAAAGTACTATTGATTGATGTGTTTAACGGATACAGTAAAATCCAAAAATTTAAAATTGGAGATTATTTTGGTCCTGTTGACTTAGGAATTCACTTAGCTTATAAACACAAAAGCCTTAATGTTGGTACTGGTTTATTGGCTGGCTCTATTTTCCCGGGTTCAAACCGTTTGATTTTCACCGGACAATCACCCTGTTGGCATGGTTTCTTTATTTCATCCATGGGCGGTGCTGGTTTAGTCTTTGATAATTTGGGAATCAATATGTTTTCTATTACAGGCAAAGCACAAACTCCTTCCATTCTCTATCTTAACCGTAATCATGGCGAAGATATTGAAATTGACTTACTTCCTATTCGACGGAGAGACACATGGGAAAGCGGACGTGGTGGCGTTTATGCTGTTATGGAAAAAGCCTTGGAACATTATGGACACAGATATGAAAACGATCCTCGCATATTAGCTACAGGACCAGCTGCTATGTTTACTGATTTTGGAGGAATTGCTTCTGCTCCCATCAAAAAGAAAGAAATCACTTATGTGGATACTTGGGCAGGACGTGGTGGATTTGGCTCTAAATTACTACAGGAACATGGAATAGTAGGCATTATTTACGGTGGAACACATATAGAAGAAGACTTCAGAGATAGAAAAGTAGCTGATGAATGGTTTCAAGATAAATACAATAAAAAATTAGCAGCAAAAGATATGGAAGTAACCACCAAATACCGTTTTGACCCGAATTTTGATACAGGCGGTACTTTTGGTGTTAACTTTGCCACTTTAGAAGAACGAATTATAGCCTTTAATTATAAAAGTATTTTTATGACAAAGGAAGAAAGGCTAAAAATTCACAAAGAATTTATTGTTGACCATTATCTAAAGCAATTTAACGAAGAAACCATTAAAACCAAACAGCAAAAAACCTGTGGTGAACCTTGTGCTGCTGTTTGTAAAAAAATGCAAGGGGAATACAAAAAGGATTATGAACCTTATCAAACCATGGGACCTTTATGTGGAATTTTCGATCAAAGGGCTGCTGAGTTACTCAATCATCATGCGGATAAACTTGGGTTTGATGCAATTTCTGTCGGTGGTATTTTAGCTTGGCTAATGGAATGCTTATCGGAAGGACTATTAAAAGGCGAAGACTTTGGACTTGACAAAACTCCTATTTTTGACACTAAAAACTTCAAAGTAGTCGAAGATTCTATGCATAATGCACAAATTGGTGTCGCTCTTCTGGATGAAATGGCTAAAGAAGGCGGTAAGATTGATTTGCAAGGCGGTGCAAGAAAATATTGCATTAATCTATCCAAAAAATACGGCAAAGAAATCAAGGAAAAATTTGTTTATAATGCTTACGCTAGAAGAGGATGGATAGTTCCTAATCAATATTGGACAATCGGGACTTTATCACCAATGGCTATTATGGGGAAATACTATATGGATTATGGAAAAGATTTTATTCCACCTCGTGAATTGGGTAGAAAAAATGCGCACAGAATGATACAAGAATTAATGCTCGACAATACTGGCATTTGTCGTTTCCACCGTGCATGGGCAGAAGATATAATGCCAGAAATTATTGACAAATTATTCGGGTACAAAAAAGAATTCTTAGATTCTCTCCATCAAACAGCAATTAGAATTAATAGTCGTAATGCATCTATTTTTTGGGAAACGGAAAGAAATATTGATTTTGTACATCGCTTTTTGATTAAAAAACAAGAAGAAGACGGTGAAACAAATCCTGAACTTGATAATTGGCTAATTAAATTTAGTGAGAATAAAGAAAAAGCTGCTTTCGATTTTTGGTATGAAATCCATAAAGGAATTCACGAAACTTTGCGTGAACACTAGGAATTTTGTGTTTATTTACGAATCTTTATTTTTTTCTGTTAAACAAACGAATAAGCGTTTGAAAAATAATACGAAAATCTTTAGCGAAGGATTTATTATCAATGTATTCCAGATTTAAGTGCAATTTATCAGGCATTATTTTTTGGATATAAAATTCTTCTGGATTTTCAGCTTTTTCCAATAATGCATTTTCATCTATGTATTTTATAGAAGCTAAATCAGTAAGTCCTGGTCTTACAGTCAATACTCTTTGTTGATTTTCATCATATAAGGCAACGTATTTTGGCACTTCTGGTCGTGGACCGACAATACTCATATCTCCTTTGATAATATTGATTAATTGCGGCAATTCGTCGATTTTCGATTTCCGCAGAAAATATCCAACTCGTGTAACTCGTGGGTCTTTTCCTCCAACAGTAAGCAGACCTTCTTTATCTGCATTTTTTTTCATGCTTCTAAATTTATACAAATTAAATAGCTTCTTATTTTTACCCACACGTTTTTGTTTATAGAAAAGACCTCCTTTTGATTCTAAAACAATACAAAGACAGATTATCAACATAAAAGGGAATAAAATCAATAACGCTATACTTGCAACGATAATGTCGAGGAGTCTTTTCATTCAGAATAAAGGCTGGTTTCTACGGCATTTTTAACAACTTCAACAATTGTTTTAAGCTGTTCATTCGTTAGGTCGTAATAAACAGGAAGCGAAATCAATTGCTCATAATTATGGTAAGCCATCGGATAATCCTTTATAGAATTACCCAAAGCGGCATAAAAGCTCATCATAGGCAGAGGAATAAAATGTACATTTACAGCAACTCCTTTCGCGAAAATCTTTTGCATTATTTCATTTCGCTTAGACTCTCCTATTCCTTT
>CAZJZP010000115.1:4679-8199 GCA_964550505.1 uncultured Prolixibacteraceae bacterium
ATTTGCATTTTTTCCAATGCATCCTTTGACTGTCCATGAAGTGATTTAATATTAAGCGACTTATATAATTCTTCATGATTAAAAAAATCAGGTAAATTTAAGCAAATAGCTCCACCCTCGGCTGTGGTAAGATTTTTTACAGCATGGAAAGAATATACTGAAATATCTGTTAATGAGCCAGTTTTTTTCCCTTTATAAATAGCACCTAAAGAATGTGCAGCATCGGATAAAACTAAAATCCTACCCAATTGTTCCTGTTCTTTGCTTTCAGCTTGAAAAAGACTCCTAATTCCTTTTTCCCGAACTAAGGCATTGATTTCATCATAATCACATGGCCAGCCTGCTATATCGACAGGAATAATCACTTTGGTGCGTTTGCTGATTTTTTCTCTGATTTTAGCGATATCTACATTCAAATCTGCTGTAGAAGAATCAACAAATATTATTTTTGCTCCGCAATGATGAATAACATTAGCACTTGCAGCGTAGGTATAAGCAGGGACAATAACTTCATCGCCTTCTTTAATTCCAAACCAACGAAGAATTAATTCTAAACCTGCAGATCCTGAACTAAGACATAAGACTTTTTTAGCTCCACTATAAGCTGCTAATTCTTTTTCAAATTCCTTTGTTTTTGGTCCTGTTGTAATCCACCCCGACTGAAGTGTATCCACAACGGCATCAATAATTTTCTTATCAATTCTCGGAGGTGAGAATGGTATCATAATCTTTTATTTTTTTGCAAAACTAATAAAAGTCTTGATAATTCTGCTAAAAAGTATAAAAGAAGCCTACTTCACCAGCAAGCATAGTATGAATATCGTTGCTAATATCATACAAACCGTATCCCATCATTAAATCCATACTAACCTGAGAATCAAAATGGATGTTAAAACCTAAACCCATACCAGTATTCCAAACTAATTCATCCGTTCTGTGCTCTGAATAAGTTACAGCAGGATATGGATCATACATAATATAAGAGTTTGATTGGAAAATCATATGATTTCCATAATAGAAAAACATATTATAGGTTTTGGCTTCTTTGAGTTTATACATAGCCATTAAACCAGTACTAACATAATAATCATTGCCTTGATAAAAAACTGGAACCGTAGTAAACTGCAATCCTAATTTGTTCGGCCAATAACGATATGCCAAACCAAGTCCAGTTGTTGCGCCTGCATGAATTCCAAACTGATGTGGTCCGTCAATTCTAACTTCAGGCTTGTCCTGAGCAATTGCTTGCGTGCATTGAAACAAGAATGCTAAAATGATAATAAGTAGTGTTTTCATTGTTTTATTTTTTTATTTGATAACAAAGCTAATCTAATTTTAATATAACGCGATAAGATTTCTAATATTTTATATCTTTGCCAAAAATAAAAAAAGATTAAAGTTATGCTCAAAAGACTGACATACAATATATTAATAATATTTTTTGTTTTTATATCACTGCAATCAAATGCACAAAACATCAAACAACCCTTTATTTTTGCAAATGCATTTGAATCGCATTTATACAGCGGAATATTTATGGGATTAGACAATGAAGAAATTGAAATGTCCTTTCTTAGTTATGGTGGTGGAATAAGAAGATTAACCAAGGTAAATGATTTTTTTGGTGTTGGAATTGGTGTTGATTATCGTTCGCAAGTTTTTAAACATCGCTATACAGATCCTATTTTGCTTACGACAAAGACGGTTGGTATTCATAATCCTGTGATAAGTGTACCCATTTATTTCAAACTTCTCTTTGCCAAAAAATTCCATTTTAATCCAGAGTTTAGTTTTGATATTGAGTTAAAGGATGCCAAATACCACGAAAGTCAATCAGGATTAAGTGTAGGAGCCAGCTTTGGTCGATATTTCTACATTGACAGAAATCTGTGGTTAAATATTGAAATTGAATCAAAAATCACTTCTTGTGTAGCATTCAACAGTGTTAATCCCGAACAATTAATAAGCACAGGATTACGAATAGGAATATTCTATTCAAAACTAAAATAATTACTATTACGCATTATAATAAACCATAATTATGAACCCACACATTTTTGAAGCAATAATGCTACTCTGTTTTGGCAGCGCATGGCCATTTTCAATAGCAAAACTAATAAAATCAAAGACAGCAGGAGGTAAAAGCCTTTTTTTCCTCATTATTATTATTATAGGATATATTTGTGGAATAGTTTACCATTATTTATTATTCTTAGAAAGAGGATATATGGTAAACGTAGTCTATTTGTACATTTTCAACGCCCTAATGGTCTTTGTTGACTTTTTATTAACAATAAAATACAAAAAAAACACGGTTCAAATTTAACTTTTTGCATTTTTTGTTGTCATATAATTATACGCAGCTTCCGAAAGGAAACCATTTAGCAAAATTGTCAACAATATGCTAAACCCATGAAGTTAAGACCTCAAGATTGAGGTCTTTTCTTTTATCTGTAATAGGCTGACAAAAAGTCGTTTATATTATTTTCAACCCGCTGATTAAGATTGCTGATATCTGCTTTTTCAAAGTTTTCTCCAATAATCTTTTCATATAATTCAATATATCTTTCAGAAACAGACTGTACAAAAGCTTCATCCATTTCAGGGATTTGCTGTCCTTCATTTCCTTGAAATCCATTTTCGATTAACCATTCTCTAACAAATTCCTTACTTAATTGTCGTTGAGCCATTCCATTATCAAAAGCTTCTTGATAAGTATCTTTGTAAAAATAACGAGAAGAATCTGGTGTATGAATTTCATCGATTAAATAAATTTGACCATCGCGCAATCCAAATTCATATTTTGTATCGACAAGAATCAAACCCATTTTCTCTGCTATTTCTGTTCCTCTTTGAAACAAGGCATAAGTATATTCTTCTAGTTTTTGATAATGTTCGGCAGTAACCAAGCCTTGTTTTAAGATTTCTTCTTTAGAAATATCTTCGTCATGCCCAACATCTTCTTTTGTTGTTGGAGTAATAATGGGTTTATCAAAACGCTGATGTTCTTTCATGCCTTCTGGCAAATCAACACCACACAAGCTTCTTTTACCTGCTTTGTATTCTCTCCAAGCATGTCCTGTGAGATATCCTCGAATTACCATTTCCACTTTAAAGGCTTCACATTTTTTTCCAATAGTAACATTGGGATCCGGGGTAGCAATTTTCCAGTTTTGAACAATATCTTCCGTAGCGTCCAGAAATTTAGCTGCTATTTGATTTAACACCTGACCTTTATAAGGAATTCCTTTGGGTAAAACCACATCAAAAGCAGAAATTCTATCACTGACAATCATAATTAATAAATCGTCTTTAATAGAATAAACATCTCTTACTTTACCGTGATAAACGGCTGTTTGATCTTGAAATTGAAAATCCGATTGTACAATAGTTTTGCTCATAAGTTATATGTTTTATTATTAATATTATTCCATCACATAATCTTCCAACAGAAGAAAATCCAAATAATATAAAGTATCATTGCTTGATAGTGATAAGGTGAAATTATTGTTTTTCAATT
>CAZJZP010000116.1:0-8196 GCA_964550505.1 uncultured Prolixibacteraceae bacterium
AATGCCTTCCATTGGAACAGTTATTTGTAATGATTTAAAATATCCTTCCGATGTATTTAGTTCGCATCCTAATAAAGTATTTAAATCTGCTCTTAGCGGTGCAGAAATGTGGAATGTGATGAATTCTCTTTATACGAATAACACCACTCAACAACCATGGACAACAAAAGCTTTTGTCCCATTTAGCGATACTGTAATTGCTTCCCATGAAAACAGATTAGCTCAAGGAATGGATGTAATGAAATTCTTATGGAAAATCGGACTTAAGGCAAAAAACACCCATCCTGAAATACAAAACTTTCGTTTCTATCTGATGGCAGGAAGTGATGCACACGGTTCTTACAACTATTCCAATACTGAAACTTGGGCAATGATTTTTGGCGGATTAAGCAATAATGCCATTGGAAAATTGAAAACCTATGCCTATTGTCCTCAAGGAATGGGCAAAAACGGAGAAAATGTCCTCCAAGCGCTGAAAAATGGCAATAGCTTTATGACAAATGGTCCGCTTATCTCTTTTAGTATTGAAAACAACAAAGAGCGTTTTCAAAGTGGTGATTTTTTCAAGTTTAACCAAAAAAACAGCTATCAACTTAAAATCACAGTACTCAGTTCAAAACGATACGGCAATATCAAAAGTGTAAGCCTTTTCCTTGGGACTGCTGAAAATGAAATCTTGCTTTTTGAAAAAAACGGAGAAACTAAACTTATCATTCAAGAAAACGTGAACGATTTAATTAAAAACTATCTTTCCGAAGAAAAAAACATCTATCTCAGAGCAGAAGTAGAAACGCAAAAGAATTATTCCGAGACTGAAAAAGAAATATTCCTCCGAGATAAAGAAAATTTTTATGCTTTTACCAATCCGATTTGGTTAGAAATTCCATGATAAATCAAGCTTTTTTTGTATTTTTGACAAAAATTAAGGATTATGAATGCTTTTCACGCTTACGATATTCGAGGAATTTATAACACAGACTTTAATAAAGAAGACGCCTATGCTATTGGTTATTACTTACCAGAATTATTACAAAGCCAAAAAATACTGATTGGCAGAGATGTACGTAATTCTACTCCTGAGATTTTCGATTATCTTACGCAAGGCATTACCGACAGAGGCGCGGCAGTATATGATTTAGGTTTATCCACAACTCCTATGGTTTATTGGGCTACCGCAAAATATGGCTTTGATGCTTCTGTAATGATTACCGCTTCCCACAATCCCAAAGAATATAATGGAATGAAAATTTCCAAAACCAACGCTACTCCTGTTGGTTATGATAGTGGACTAAATCGACTGGAAAAAATGATACTTTCGCAAAATCCTATGCCGAAAGCTGCTGTAAAAGGAGAAATCCATGATTTCGATAAAAAGAAAGAATACTTGCAATTTCTATCCAGCTATTCTTCTGATTTTTCTGCACTTAAAACGGTAGTCGATTGCTCCAATGGCATGGCATCACTCTTAGTTAAAGAAGTTTTAGGAAGTAATCCCATTTATTTGTATGATGAAATGGACGGTAATTTTCCTAACCATGAAGCCAATCCTCTGGATATGAAAAATATTGTCGATTTGCAAGATAAAGTGAAGGCAGAAAAAGCTGATATCGGCATTATTTTCGACGGAGATGCTGACAGGGTAATGTTTGTGGATGAAAAGGGAGATTTTATCTCACCTGATCTTATGATTGCCTTTATGGGACACTATTTTTTCGAGCGGAAAAAGATGCAGGGAAAAGTCATCCAAGACATACGTTCCTCCAAAGCTGTTGGCGAATACTTATCACAATGGAATGCGGAAATGGAAACCTGGCGCGTAGGAAGAGCCTATGCTGCTATTAAACTTCGCGAAATTAACGGCATTTACGGTGGCGAGTTGGCTGGACATTATTATTTTAGAGATTTCTACTATTCCGATTCCGCTTTCCTTGCCTGCCTTATCATTCTTGATGTGCTTAAGGATTTCAAAAAGCAAGGAGTAAAACTATCTGAAATTATTGACAAAATTAAAGCCTACCACAACTCTGGTGAAATTAACTTCCGTATTGAAAACAAAAAAGAAGTGATGGATAAAGTAAAAGAAATCACTACCCAAAACGAAAAACCCGAAGCTTTTTATGATTTTGACGGCTATCGTGTTGAATTCAAAGATTGGTGGTATAATATTCGTCCTTCAAACACAGAACCTTATCTACGCCTTCTTTTGGAAGCCGGAAACAAAGAATTATTAGAAAGAAAAAAACAAGAAATAATTCATATTATTGATACTTATGCAAAAAAATAAAAACATAGTATTTATTGCTTTTATTCTGCTCGCAGGATTAATATTTAATTCCTGTGAAAAAACAGGTAATAAAACCGACGGATTTCGCATAGATGAAAACCAAAAAAATTGGACGAAGTATATCTATTCGGAGCGAAGTAAAATTACAGGAACCAATAATTACGGCGCTTATGAAGTTATTGGATTTAATCAGTATAACAACAAACTGACGGTTTTCTTTAATCGCTATTTAACAAACACACAAGGCTGTATAGCAAGTTCAACAAACGGTGGGACTATTTGGACAGTAGATCTTATCCAAAACATGGAATATGTTTTTGTTGATTTTGTAAACGATAGTATGGGTTTTGCGCTAACAAAATCCATTACTGGAGAAAAAATATTGCATTCTACTGATGGAGGAACAAGCTGGCAATCATCAAATCTTGTTTTTCCTGGAGATTTTCCCTATGCTGTTGATTTTGTGAGTGATAATATCGCTTATGGGTTAAATTCATCTGGCATGTATCGCAGTATTAACGCTGGACAAAATTGGGATAAGTTACACAACAGCATTTATGACAACATCTTTTTCCTTAATGATAGTTTGGGCTTTGTATTTTCTTCTAACAGTTTGTATAAAACTAGCGATAGCGCAAAAACATGGAATTCCTTGTATAATGCACCTTCTGCAATTACTACCGTTTACGCAAAAAACGAAAATGAACTATTCTTAGGTTTAAAGCAAGGATTTATCCAAAAATCCACTGACGGAGGTGTCAGTTTTCAAAGTGTAAGCGATTATATTCCAAGTTTAGATAATTCGGAAGAAGCTGTTGTTACAGAAATTGCCTTTTTCGATAACAATATTGCTTTTGCTGCTATACGCTCGGATCAAGCAATCGATTTCCCTAATGATGAAATAGGTATTGGAGTAATACTGAAAACAGATGATGGTGGAGATACCTGGTATCTGAATTATCGAACACAAATGATAAAATTTAATGGCTTTTATCTGATTGACAACACTACTAATTTTGCTTATGGAAGACAAGAATCCGATCATGTTTTCAGACAAGCATATATCTTAAAAACAACTACATTAGGTTCTTAAAGAAAAAAAGAAAAAAATGATAAAGCAATGACTAAAAAACCTAAACCAATTATTCTTTTGTTATTTCTTGCCTTCATTCTAAGTTGCTCAAACCAAAACAATGAAGAAAAAGTCCATGAGCTAATGCTTAAAGCAAGAGAATATAATGCGCTTAGTGATTATGACAAGGTTATTGAAATAACTAAAGAATGCCTTGAAATTGATCCGGAAAATGCTGAAGCCTATTTTATGATGGGTAATGCTTATTTTAATAAACAAGAATGGGAAAATGCCATTGTAAGTTATGATAATGCTGTTTTCTACGACCCGCATTATGCCGACGCATTTTTTAACAGAGGGAAGGTTAAAGAACAATTATCTGACCACGACGGTGCTTGTGAGGATTACAGAAAAGCCCACGAATTAGGGAAATCAAATGTGAGAGATAATCTTCGTTATTGTTTTTAAACAAAATAGGCACATTCGTGTTTTTTAAATAATTCATAAATATTCGTTGAATTTTAGGCAATTTATATTTTTGCTACAATTTTAATATTTCTCAAAATGACAAAAAAAATACATTATTGGCATGCTTGCCAAACAGAAAGAGTGTTGCAAGAATTAGACACTGAAACACAAGGCTTACACGAAGAAGAAGCAAAACAACGATTAAAGGCATACGGAGAAAACTCTCTACCACAAGCCAAAGGGGAAAGTTTGCTAAAAATCATTCTTCATCAAATTATTAATCCGCTGATTTTTATATTGATTGCAGCGGCAGTAGCCTCTATTCTTATCGGAGAAGCCAAAGATGCTGTATTTATTTTTCTTGTTATATTAATTAACAGCACCTTAGGTACAATACAGGAATACAAAGCCGAAAAAAGTGCTGCTAGTTTGCAAAATCTATTAAAAATAAAAGCACAAGTTAAGAGAAACGGCGAAATCAAAGAAATTGATTCCCACTTTTTAGTGCCTGGAGATATTGTCTATCTGGAATCAGGAATGAAAGTGCCAGCAGATATTAGATTAATAGAAGTCTCCAACCTCAGTTTGGACGAGAGTTTTTTAACTGGTGAATCTATAGCAGCAAAAAAAGAATTACGAACACTCCGAGAAGATACTTCTGTTGGTGACCGAACAAATATTGCACATGCAGGTTCTATGGTCAGTTCAGGACGAGGAATGGGTGTTGTTGTGGAAACAGGAAGTAGTACACAAGTTGGGAAAATTGCGCAAGATGTTTCAGAATCTGCATCAGCAAAACCGCCATTGGTGCAACGCATGGATAAATTTATCAAGCAAATCAGTATTTTTATTATTGCACTTAGTGTTATTCTTGCCGTTATCTTAAGAACGCAGGGAATGGATTTCACTGCCATTTTCTTTTTTGTTGTTGCTTTGGCTGTTTCTTCTATTCCCGAAGGACTGCCCGTTGCACTTACCGTTGCCTTATCTATTGCAACGAAAAGAATGGCGAAAAGAAATGTGATTGTTCGAAAACTACATTCAGTAGAAAGTTTAGGAAGTTGTACTATTATCGCTAGTGATAAAACAGGAACGCTTACTATGAATGAACAAACAGCAAAAGCTATTATTCTGCCTAACGGAGAAAAGTATAAACTGAGTGGACAAGGATATAACGGAGAGGGGAAGATTCTGGATGAAGAAGATAATGAAGTAAGCAAAATCAGTGAAAAAGAAAACAGCGCTCTGTATTTTATGAATAAAATTGCTGTTATGGCTAATGAAGCCTCGCTGAAGAAAGAAAATGACAGCTGGAAACACTACGGCGATGCAATGGATGTTGCAATTTTAGGCATGAGCTATAAAATGGGACTTAATCCCGAAGAATTACAAGATGATGTAAAACTTGTGGACAGAATTGCCTACGAATCAGAGAATAAATATTCAGCAGCTTTTTGTCAAAAAGATAATACTACCAGAATTGGAGTTAAAGGAGCCGTGGAAACCGTGCTTAATTTCTGCGACAAGATGTTTATTGGAAACAAAAGTACAAGTATTGATAAGAAGCAAATCGAAGAGCAAGCATACGAAATGGCAAAAAAAGGCTATCGTGTATTGGCAGTGGCTGGTGGAGAATATCCTGATTTTACGAAGAAAGAAACCTATCAGGAGACGGACATACCTGCATTGTCTTTCTATGGTCTGCTTTGTTTTATTGACCCTTTAAGAGAAGAAGCTAAAGAATCGGTTGCAAAATGTAATAAGGCTGGAATTAAGGTAATCATGATTACTGGAGATCATCCTGCAACAGCAGAAACCATTTCGAAAGAATTAGGTATTGCAAAAGAAGGAGAAAAAGTGGTTACAGGGAAAATGTTGGAAGAAATCGGCTCTTCAGATACACCTGCTTTCAAGAAAATGGTTTTCTCTACCTCTGTATTTGCTAGGGTTTCTCCCTCACAAAAGTTGGAAATTGTAGATGTTTTAATTAAAAACGGTGAATTTGTAGCTGTAACCGGTGATGGAGTTAATGACGCTCCTGCGTTAAAACGCGCAAATATCGGAGTGGCAATGGGCTCGGGAACAGATGTTGCTAAAGATGTTGGACAGATGATTGTTGTTGACGACAACTTCTCCTCTATTGTTTCCGGTGTGGAAGAAGGAAGATTCGCCTACGATAATGTAAGAAAAGTGATTTATCTTCTTATTTCCACAGGAGCAGCAGAAATTGTTTTGTTCCTTGCCTCAATTTTTAGCGGTCTTGAACTTCCGTTAGTAGCAGTGCAATTACTATGGCTTAATTTAGTAACCAACGGCATTCAGGATGTTGCCCTCGCTTTTGAAGGCGGCGAACCTGGCGCTATGCGCAAAAAACCCAGAAAACCCGGCGAAACCATTTTTAATGGATTAATGATACAACAAACGGTGATTTCAGGTCTGGTGATGGGAAGTATTGCTTATGGTCTTTGGTATTGGCTAACAGTTACACAAGCTATGCCTACTGAAAGTGCACGGAATTATGTTCTCTTGCTGATGGTATTTTTGCAAAACTTTCATGTGTTTAACGCACGATCAGAATATGTTTCTGCTTTCAGAGTACCACTCAAAAGAAATGTCATTTTAATTTTTGGAGTAATTATAGCACAAGGCATACATATTTTGAGCATGCAAATACCGCTGATGCAAGATGTCTTACGTGTTCAACCAATAGATTTAAAACAATGGGCACAAATACTTGTCTTAGCCATTCCAATTATTATTGTAATGGAAATCTATAAATTTATCAATAAAAAACGAAATGCTGTCCCTTCGGGTAGAGTAACTTAAACCTTAATCAAAGATGAAGCAGAAGAAAATTAAAAAGAAAAAAGGCTTTAAATTTTTACATTTTGTTGAAAAAGCGGGAAATGCCTTACCACACCCCGCAAGTTTATTTGGAATATTAGCACTT
The DNA here is from genome assembly GCA_964550505.1 of uncultured Prolixibacteraceae bacterium. GTDB lineage: Bacteria > Bacteroidota > Bacteroidia > Bacteroidales > CAZJZP01 > CAZJZP01. The sequence goes on from CAZJZP010000116.1 coordinate 6,775, forward strand.
ATCGCTTTAATTTTTTCTGCCATCGGACACTATCTGGATTGGACAGCGATACATCCGGCAACTTCGGAAACGGTGAAAACCGTTAATCTGCTATCGAAAGAAGGACTCCACCGTATCATGTTGGAAATGGTGGATAATTACACTGGTTTTGCTCCTTTAGGTATTGTTATGGTTGCTTTGCTGGGAATTGGAATTGCTGAACATAGTGGTTTAATTAGTGCTGTTATACGGCTTCTTGTTTTAAAATCCCCTAAAAAAACCATCACTTTTGTTGTTGTATTAGCTGGTATTTTATCCAATGTCGCCTCTGATTTGGGTTATGTGTTAATTATTCCTATTGCTGCTATTATTTTTCATTCCATGGGACGACATCCAATTGCGGGAATGGCAGCTGCTTTTGCGGGAGTTTCAGGCGGCTTTAGTGCAAATCTCTTTATTGGAACCATTGATCCTTTGCTGGCAGGTATTTCTACCGAATCTGCTAATATTATCGATGAAGCCTATTATGTTTTGCCTACAGCAAACTATTATTTTATGCTTGCTTCCACCTTTGTTATAGCGTTTGCAGGAACCTGGGTAACCAATCGTTTTGTAGAACCAAGATTAGGGAAATACACCGGAGACGTTAAGGCTGAAGAGCTGCAACACCTCAGCAAAAAGGAGAAAAAAGCCTTATTATGGACAATAGGATTGATTATTGCGTGGGTCATTGTACTGTTGGCTGGACTTATTCCTGAAAATGGCATTCTCCGTGGACCAGGAAATTCTTTATTAACATCGCCAGTATTGAAAGGATTTATTGCTTTTCTCTTTGTTATTGCTGCCACCATGGGTATTGTTTATGGTTTTATTACCGGGAAATTCAAATCCGATGCAGATGTGGTAAAAGGAATGGTGGAAAGTTTTAAAACCCTGGCAGCTTTTATGGTGTTGGTCTTTTTTGCAGCACAATTTGTTGCCTATTTTAAATGGAGTAATCTTGGTCTTATCATTGCCATTAAAGGAGCTTCTACACTGCAAAGTATGGATTTAGGTCTTATTCCTTTACTTATCTTTTTTATTATTCTTTCGGGCTTTATTAATATGTTTATGGGAAGTGCGTCCGCCAAATGGGCAATTTTGGGTCCTGTTTTTATTCCGCTCTTTATGCTTTTGGGATATTCTCCGGAATTATCTCAAGCTGTATTCAGGATTGGTGATTCTGTAACAAATATCATCTCCCCAATGATGAGTTTCTTTGCCTTAATTATTGTCTATTTTGAAAAATATGATAAAAAGGCGGGCATCGGCACGCTGATTTCCACCATGCTCCCCTACACTTTTGCATTCTTTATCCTTTGGTCGCTATTGCTTATTGGATGGGTATTGTTGAATTTACCTCTGGGACCTGGAGCAGGATTATATTACTAATGGATGGAATGG
>CAZJZP010000117.1:0-8104 GCA_964550505.1 uncultured Prolixibacteraceae bacterium
GCAACTATTAACCCCTATCCTACTGCTGATTTTTCAACTACTGTAAACAACTACAATGTGCAATTTAATGACTTATCAACAAATACAATAAGTTGGGATTGGGATTTTGGAGACAGTAATTCATCTAATTTACAAAATCCATCTCATACCTATGCAACCCCTGGCACTTATTTTGTGTCTTTGACTTGTACTAATGCTTGTGGGACAAATCAACACTTAGACACATTACACATTATGAATGCAGGAATTAATGATATTATGGAAACCAAGGTAAATATTTATCCAAACCCAACGAAGAATATCATTAATATCAGTTTCGCATCTGAAGAGAACCAACAATACACTATTTCTTTCTATAATTTATTAGGCGAAGAAGTTCACTCCTTATATATTAATGGAAATGGCAAGCAACTTCATTTAACACAAAATGTACAATCATTTGCAAAAGGAATATATTATCTAAATATTAATTCAAATCATATAAATACAAATAAAGCAATAATAATACAATAACTATAATCTAATACTAAACCTATGAGAACAATTTTAAGTATTTTTCTAGCTTTGATTTTTTCATTTTCCCTTATGGGTCAAAATGAATTTATATCATTTAACAATCAAACAAATGAAGAAAAAGAACCCATTAGAAGCATCCAAGATGAAGGATTAAAAGGCATTACTATTGAATATAATTTTCCTGGTGCCTGGAAGTCAAATCATGAAGTTGAAGGTACTACTTACCAAAAATTCTTCATTCCTGGTTTTTCACATCTTATGGAAGTTGGAAAACCTTCGCTTGCTGCTCATAACGACATCATAGCAGTACCGGTTGGCGCTACAGCTAAGATTGAAATTTTAAGTTACGATGTGATGGAATACGACAATATAACTGCATTCCCTGCTTTAGAGCCTGCTGCAGATTATGTTGGTGCTCCCGAGCCAGATTTCGTTATTGACCAAGCATTTTACAATCAAGATGTTAAATATCCTGCTGAAATAGTAGAGATTGATGCTGTTAATTACTACAGAGGAATTCCCTTAGCAATTGTTCAAATACGGCCAATTCAATACAATCCTAAATTACAAAAGCTATATGTGTACAGCAATATCAAATACAAAGTACATTTTACAGCAGCGAATGAATTTTTCAATAAAGAGGAGTTTTCTGAACATGCCTTAACTGTTTTCCCAAACTACGTCTTAAATAATAAAGGTATTATTGAAGAAATTGATAATTACTTAGCAAATAATACAACTGCAAAAGGAATAAACGGTCCCAGCAAAAATTACATTATCATTACGCATGATAATTACAAAACAGCTGCAGATAGTTTAGCCCAATGGAAACGCCAATTAGGTTATTCTGTTGAAGTTGTTTCTCAAGCTTCCTGGACAAACACACAGGTTAAGGATGAAGTTCATCAAAGATATGACAATTGGAGTCCTAAGCCAGATTTTGTGGTTATAATAGGGGATCATGACCTTGTCCCCGGAGAATATTTATCTGGTTCTTATGGTAATTTTGCTACTGACCTTTATATGGTTTGTATGGACGGAAGTGGTGATTGGTATCCTGACATGGCAAAAGGTCGAATCTCGGTTTCTTCATCAACCGAAGCAATGACTGTAGTTCAAAAAATTATTGATTATGAAAGAACTCCGCCCACACTGGCATCCTATTACGATAATGCAGTAAATTGTGCCTATTTCCAAGAATCATCTACTCCAGGTTATGCAGAAAGACGTTTCGCACAAACAGCAGAAGATATTAAAACTTATGTTGATGGAACTATTCAGGGCTATAATTATAACGTAAAACGAATATATGTTACTGGCAGTTCAACCAATCCAACCAATTGGAATAATGGTTTATATTCTGCAGGAGAACCATTACCAACTTATCTAAGAAAACCCGGATTTGCATGGGATGGTGGATTTCAAGATATTATCGACACAATTAATGATGGTGTTTTTTATGTTTTTCATCGAGACCATGGAAATGTAAGCCTTTGGGGCGATCCATATTTTACAACTACCCATATTAATAGCTTAGCTAACGGGAATTTAACTCCTGTTGTTTTTAGTATTAACTGTTTAACTGGTAAATTTTTAGAAACAGAATGTTTTTCAGAAACTTTCTTGCGTAAATCTGATGGCGGTGCAGTTGGTGTATTCTGCCATGCTGAAACAAGCCTTAGCGGTTACAATGATGGTTTATCCTTAGGTCTTATTGATGCTATTTGGTCAAACCCTGGTTTAGTACCAAATTTCACAGGTTCTGGTGGAGTAAACAATCCTACACTTTCTCCCCACAACGACATTCATACTATGGGAGATGTCGCAAATCAAGGTTTAATAAGAATGGTAGAAACGTGGGCTGATCAGGAATATACACATAGATTATTCCATTATTTTGGCGATCCTGCAATGAAAATATGGACAGAACAACCCACTAGCATTACTGCGACTCACCAAAACACTATTGATTGTAGAGATACTGTATTTTATATTTATTCATCTTCTCTTGCTGATGGACTTGCTACTCTTGTAATTGACGGTATGTTAGTTGGAAAAGTACAACTTGTTGGCGGTGTTGGTGAAATTCATTTTACTCCACCTCTCTACGGAAATGAAGCTTGGATTACTATCTCTAAACACAATTACAAACCTTATGTTAGTAGTGTTCCTATTACTGGCGATTGTGTTTATGCTAACTTCTCCTTCACTCCTGGCACAACATGTGTTGGTGGAGATGACATTGTATTTACCGATCATTCTACTGGTAATATTATAAGTTATGCATGGGATTTTGGTCCTAATGCTACTCCTTCGAATGCTACAAATGCTGGTCCACATACTGTGAGCTTCAGTACTTCCGGTTATCAATATATTACGCTTCAGGTTTGGGGAGTCTCTGATACTTCTAGTATGCTTGATAGTGTTTATGTTGATGCGTATTGTCCTTACTATATGCAAAGTGGAACACAAACAATTACAGAATGTTCAGGTAAATTATTCGATGATGGTGGTACAGCTAATTATTCTGCTAACACTCACTATACAACAACGATTTCTCCAACTTCTGCTGTAGCAATTAATGTTGATTTTCTTGTTTTCGATGTGGAAGCAGGACAAACTACCACTTGTAATTATGATTACATCGAATTATATGATGGTCCCAACACATCTTCCCCTCTTATTGGAACATACTGCAATACCACAGGTAGTCCGGGACAATTCTCAACAACTTCAGGAAGCCTTACAATTGTTCAGCATTCAGACGGATATGTACAAGAGCAAGGTTTTGAAATGATTTGGGATTGTGTTTATCCTAGTGTGCCGCCTGTTTCTAATTTCACCGCTTCAGACACTGTAAGTTGTAGCTCTACAATTCAATTTACCGACCTTTCCATTAATGGAGCTAATGCTTGGGAATGGGATTTTGGTGATGGAAATACTTCAACTATGCAACATCCTATTCATTCATATAATACAAATGGAACATATACTGTTGAACTAATAGCAACAAATACATACGGTTCTGATACACTAATAAAAACCAATTACATTACTATTGCAGCACCAAATCCTCCAGTTGGCACTAACGGTCAAAGATGTACTACTGGTAGCATTCAAATTTCTGCTAATGGAAGCGGAAGTATCAGGTGGTACGATGGTCCAACATCAACTACAGTGCTCGACACAGGAAATGTGTTTATTACTCCTGTTATTAGCAACACTACAACTTATTATGCTGAAAACTTTGCAGAAGGTTCTCCTATTATTGGTGGTGAATCCTACAATGTAGCAGATGGAGATATCTACACTGCTGCTGCTGAACGTTTATTAATTTTTGACGTTTATTCTAGCATTATGCTGAAATCTGTTGAAGTAACTGCCAGTACTGCTGGTAACAGAACCATTGAACTTAAAGACCAAGGAGGCAATGTTTTAGAATCTAGAACAATTAACATTCCTGCTGGGACTAGTAGAATTAACCTAGATATGGAGATTGATGCTGGAACAGATTATAAACTATGCGGTCCATATAATCCAAACTTATTTAGAAGCGATGATAATCTTAATTATCCTTACAATATCGGCAATGTTGTTAGCATTACAGGAAGTAATGCTTCTACTGCGACAGGATTCTATTACTACTTCTACGATTGGGAAGTTGCTGAGCTTTGTACAAGTGGCCGTACCGCAGTGGATGCTGAAATTATACTTCCTTCTGCTGTTCAAATTACAACAATTGGAAACACTAGTATATGCCCAGGAGATACTGTAACCCTTATTGCTCCTACTGGCGCTACTTCATACTTATGGCATCCTACAAATCAAACATCTCAAAGTATTGAAGTTACCACAGCTGGTACATATTTCGTAGATTATATTGTTGATTCTTGTACTATTACTTCTAACAATGTGGTTATAAGCGCAGGAACACTTCCTGATGCTGACTTTACATACACAAACAATGATCCTACAATTAATTTCACTAACCAATCAACTGGTGGAGCTACAATGTATTTTTGGGATTTTGGTGATGGAAATACTTCCAATCAAGTTGATCCTTCCCACACTTATGTTTCAAATGGCACCTACGATGTGATGTTAGTAGCTATGAATAATTGTGGAAACGACACAACTTATATGCAAATACCAATTATTACAATGGGTATATTAGAAAACAATATTGCAGATTTAAGGATATTCCCTAATCCTGCTAATAATCAAATAAATATTGAATTCTTTGTTGAAGATGAATTGGATATTAATCTTTCATTGTTCAATCAAATTGGACAAATAGTTTGGACAGAAGATTTACAAAAATTCTCTGGTTCATACACTAAAACACTATCTGTTGAACATCTTAGTAAAGGTATTTACTTCTTACGTTTAACAAATGATAAATACAACAACATGAACAAAATCGTAATTCAATAATTATTGATTTTCAAAGCATAAAAAAGCTGTAATCAAAAAGATTACAGCTTTTTTTTAATAATAAGTATTATTTTTGCTGCTTATTTAATCATCTATTAGAATATGAAAAAGATTTTTCTTTTCCTACTATTATTAATTCCTTTTTATAGCCTTAAAGCTCAACTAAATCCATGTCTTGAGTTTTCTAAATACCGTATTGTTGTTTTAGGTTCTTCAACAGCTGCCGGCGCCGGCGTTAGCACTGCTGATAGCGCATGGGTTAATAGATACAGAAACTACCTACAAAGCATTAATCCAGAAAATGAAGTTATTAATTTGGCTGTTGGCGGCTATAATTCTTATCGAATTATGCCTGACAACTTTATTCCACCTCCAAGCAGACCAATGCCTGACAGTTTACACAATATTTCTAAAGCCATATCTCTTAATCCTGATGCAATTATCATTAATTTACCTTCTAACGATGTTGCTTCTGGATATAATCTTGTAGAACAACTTAATAATTTAGATAGTATATCAGCCATCTGTAAATCCTTAAATATTCCTTTATGGATAACTACCACACAACCAAGAAATATGACAATAGCTAAGATGCAACTTCAAGAAGACATGAAAGATTCGATGATAGTACATTATTCTCCACATTTAATTGATTTTTGGACAGTCTTTGCTATGCCAGATAATTCACTAAACCCACTTTTTGACTCCGGAGATGGAATACATATTAATGATGTAGGTCATGGAATTATGTCTCAAATTATTATTGATTTAAATATTCTTGATTCTCTTTTAAATATTCCTGAAATAGCTGATTACAAACTAGCAAAAATCAGCACTTATCCAAACTCATTATGTGGTGATTCTCTTGAGCAAATTGATTTTATTATCGTAAATATGGGAGATGATTATCTTCTGAGTTCATCCTTAAACATTAAGATTGAAGTCCAATCATCAGCTTTTAACTATTATGATACGATACAAATCAATAACGCTATTAACTCTTGCTCTAGCGATACTATCGTTTATCATTTTTCAACTTACGATAAATCTACTTATCATTTTTTTGCAAATGTAAACTGTCCTTCAGACACGACTCATTCTAACGACAGTCTCTCCTATTCTATAAAAAGAATAGGACATCCAACTCCTGTTTTTCTGCTCAATGACACTATTTGTAATGAAGGCATTGCTAATCTTTACGTTGGCACTGAAGCACAAGATTATGTGTTTTGGTATGATTCACCTTTCAGCAATCAAGCAATAGATTCTTCCAATGCTTTTACAAGTCCATTTCTATATAATTCGGAGAATTATTATGCTGAAATAGTAAGAGGAAATCGCGTGTTTGTAGATTCACTCGCTACAATTGAGGAAAGTAATGTAAATTGGAATGGAGTTATGTTCGACCTTGTTGCTCAGCAAGCAATTATTATTGACAGTTTAGATGTTAAAATTAACAGTTTAGGATTGCAAATTGTAGAAATCTATCAATCTAATGGATCGCACAAAGGAATTGAAAATAATCCTTATGCATGGACATTAGTAGGAAAAGACACTGTTATCGTCAATAATAGTGAATCATTTACTACAATTGATGTTGGGCAGATACCTCTTATTATCGGAGATACTGTTGGTATATATATTCAAATGGAAAATTCCACTTCAAGATTATCATACAGAACTTCTGGTATAGAAAATATCTTCATCGACTCAATGCTCACAATTATTGCAGGAAGTGGAATCTCACATAATTTTTCTACGGTGTATTATCCAAGAATCTGGAATGGAAAAATCCATTACCACTTCGGATATAAACCCCAAGGCGAATGTGTTAGTGGAAGATACACTTTAAACGCTTTAGTGAATAAAGCAGATTTTTCCATCGGAAATGATACTATTATTGATATCAATGACTCCTTGTTGTTGCAAGGACCTGATAATTTTGCTTCATATTGGTGGTCAACAAACCATAATCAACAAAATTTTCTTCTTCACGCAGCTGATTTAGGCTTTGGAATTCACCCAATAATCTTATGGATTACGGATAGTCTTGGCTGTGTTTTTTCTGATACTATCTTAATTGGAGTTGCAAATTTAGCATCACTATCGGATTCTGAAAACAAAATAAAAATCTATCCGAATCCTTTTAAACAAGATATTTATATTGAAGGAATTGCTCAACTGCCTCAGTATCTTTCATTACAAAACATCCTTGGAGAAGAAATTGATGTGCAAATCTCTCAAACAAACAAACTCATACAGCTTCATATACAAGACAATGTATCTTCTGGAATGTATATTCTAATTATCAATAAAAATAAAGCAGAACAATCTGTACATTATTTAATTAAACAATAATAATTTCATTAATCTTAAAATTTATGAAAAAATCTATCATTATTCTTTTACTACTTACATCCCAACTTTATTGTTTTTCACAAAAACACATTGATTCATTGAAAACATTTGAAAAAAAAACATGGGAAGCGCTAGATTCTAATCCTATAGAACAAATCGGGAAAAACTGGATGCTAATAACAGCTGGCAACTCTATTAACTATAATATGATGACAGCTAGCTGGGGAACTATCGGGTATTTATGGGAAAGACCTGTAGCCTTTATTTTTGTCCGACCACAGCGCTATACTTTTCAATTTGTAAATAATGAAGATTATTTTACCCTTTCCTTTTTCACAAAAGACTACAAGGATGTTCTTGTTAAAATGGGAACAGTTTCAGGAAGAGATTTTGATAAAATGGGATACGAAAGAATTAATGCTGTGGTAACATCAAATAATGCAATTGCTTTTGCTGAAGCAGCAGTTATTATTGAATGCAAAAAAATATATTCCTCTCTTATTGAAGAAGAAAGTTTTATTGACAAAACTATTCCTGAAGAAATTTATCCAAAAAAAGATTATCACACAATGTATATTGGGGAAATTCTTAATGTTTGGATTAAAAGATAATAATGGCATAAAAAAAGCACTCTTTTGAGCGCTCTTTCCCTTTTATCATTCAATTAAAATCGATTTTTGAATATTAAAATGATTTGATTTAATGCTTATATAGTAGATTCCTTTGGCATAGCTTTCAATGTTTTCCGTATGCACAATATTAGTTCCTGTTCCTATAATTTCTCTTAAAAATAATG
>CAZJZP010000118.1:0-7395 GCA_964550505.1 uncultured Prolixibacteraceae bacterium
TGTATGAAGTTGAGTGGAAGGAGCTGTTGTTCCAATTCCAATATTACCTACATTGTCAATACGCATTCTTTCTTCAGGGTATCCTCCGTAGTTTCTCGTATAAAATGACATCAAACTAGAATAGTTTCCTCCCTGACTTCCAGTTGCAACCAAAGAAGTCATATTAGGAAATCCTACTTCAACATGGGTATGAATCAAAAATCCTCTATACTCATATACTATGGGGTTTAAAGGATTAAAAGCACCTATTGAACCTTTATTTCCAATCCCTGCTGCTGCTGATGTAGTTTGTTGTACATCCAATTTAATTAATGGGTTTGTATTACCAATTCCAACATTTGCAGAAGGATACAATCCTCCATGTCCAGAAATTACGTTATTTCCAACAACTTGCCAATCTTCATCATCCGCAGCTGTACTTATGGTTGTTCTTGTAATATTGCCAAAAGCATCAATTGTTAAGTGATTTCCTGTTCCTCCAATTCCTGCAAAACGAACCCCAGCTGTTGTATGAAGTTGAGTGGAAGGAGTTGTTGTTCCCAAACCTAAATAACCATTATTTGTAATCCGCATTCTTTCTTGCCCTCCATTGTTTACAAAAGTTAAATAGCCTCCTAAATGATTATTATATAAACGTAACTCCTGGTATGAATTCCGAAGATGAGTTCCTGCATAATATTGATTAACTCCTGAGGAAAACGCATATATCATTTCTCCTGTTGTAATCGTGTTTCTTAACACTATTCTATTGCTAGCACTAGTGTTGTATTCTACTACCAAACGCTGTTCTGGAGTTGTAGTTCCAACTCCAAGATTACCAATACTATTAATACGCATTCGTTCAATATTACTAGTTCTAAAGGCTAAATCGCGAGCATCAATAGTACCAATAAAATTAGCTGTCGGATTAGTTCCTGTATTCCCAAACAACGTCCAATCATCACTTTGACTCCCAGTAAAAAAACGCACCCATTGACTCCCATTCCAAAAATAATAACCAGGGCTTACATCGTTGATTGATGCTGTATTATAAACCATAAGACTGTTTGCTGGAGCTGCTATTGGGGCAACAGAAGTTGTTTGAGTTAATGCAATTCGGGGAATCAAGAGACCAGAATTGGATGAACTTATATCAAGCATTGCACTAGCATCTGGTATTGTGCCAGTGGAGTTTATTGCTACATTCTGTGCAAGGATGTACTGTACATTCAATAAGAACACCCCTGCTATTATAAATAAAATAAAAGGTTTAGATTTCATAGTCGTAAAATAAAAATTAGAATCGAATTTACCTATATGATAAAAATAAATATGTAAATGCAAATATATGAGCAAAAAAGCTTAGTATGCAAGAATTTCGCAATAAATTTTTTAAAAAAAATCCTATCATATATATAATTTTGCTATACAACTTGTCTTTTATCATTATTTTTTTAATATTGCTTCTATTTCTAGCAGATAACACAAAAGATTTTATACTTTTGTGTCAGGAAAATTTGATGTATGCGATTTGCAATTATTAGTGATTATCCTTTTTGGTTTGTACTTATTTGTCTGCTCTGCGGCGGACTATACTCCTTTATACTTTATTATAAAGGGAAATCGTCAGAATTTTCAAAAAAAGTCCGCTATTTCTTAGCTGCAAGTCGTTTTCTGCTTATTAGCCTTATTGTCTTTCTGCTTTTTGCTCCGCTGATAAAATCTTCCGTTAAAGAATACGAACATCCTCTTTTAGTTTTAGCTCACGACAATAGCAGCTCGCTTATTCTAAGCGAAGATTCTGCTTTTATGAAAACGACTTATTTAGAAAACTATCAGTCTTTAACAACAAGCCTAGAAGATAATTTTGAATGCCAATATTATTTATTCGGGGATAGTGTTAGGAAAGGAAAAGAAGTTGATTTTGAAGATAATAGCAGCGATTTATCCTTGTTTTTCACTTCCATAGCTTCACGACTGGAAAACAGAAACATTGGTGGCATTGTCTTTTTCAGTGATGGAATTTACAATCAAGGTCTTAATCCGCTTTATGCTGCCAAAGATTTTGGATGTCCTATTTTCACTGTTGCCTTAGGCGATACCAGCATACGGAAAGATGCGTGGATTTTACATGCTAATTATAATTCTTACGCTTACAAAGGAAATTCTTTTCCTATTGAAGTTATACTGAATGCAAACAAGCTTAAGGGTGAAGAAATTCGCCTTCGACTCTATCATGACAATAAGCTTATCGACGAGAAAAAAATCATTCCGAATCAAGAACAATATTCAACTGCTCTGAGCTTTCAAGTTAAAGCTGAAAAACCTGGCATTCAACATTATCGTTTGGAAATTCCCGAGCTTTCACAGGAAGCAAATATTTTCAATAATAATAAAGATATTTATGTCGAAATAATAGAAGAAAAGCAAAAAATACTGCTCTTATACAATGGTGCACATCCTGATGTGGCAGCTATTAAATCAGCATTGCAAAGCAATATTAATTATGAGTTGGAAGTGAAAGATTTTAATACATTCAATGCAGATATTAGCAAATACGATATGCTTATCTTACATCAGCTTCCCTCACAACAACACCATTGCAAAGATTTGATAGCTAAAGCAGAGAAAATACAACTACCCATATTTTTTGTTTTTGGATCCAAAAGCGATTATTTTGCCTTCAATACGCTCAAACAAGGTTTTCAAATTACCGTGAAATCCAATAATAAAAATGATGCCTATGCTTCTTATCAAGAGGATTTCAGTTATTTCAAACTCTCCTCCTACAGTATTGATAAAATCGAATCCTTTCCTCCCTTACAAGTGGCTTACGGTGAATACAAAAAATCTATTAGTGCCGAAGTACTTTTTCAACAAAAAATTGGAACAGTACACACTACAATCCCTCTTATTAGTATTATTGACGATATAGCAAAACCGCGTGTTTTTATTTTCGGAGAAGGTATTTGGCGTTGGCGTTTAAATAATTATAAAAGCGATAAAAACCATGATGCTTTCAATGAATTAATTAATAAACTCACACAGTTTTTGGCTGTCAAAGAACAACGCAAACGCTTTCAAGTCAAAATTCCGGAAAAATTAATTGCATCAGAGCAATTAATTTTGCAGGCAGAGCTCTACGACCGCAATTTTGAGCCCGTCAATAATGCAGACATTGGTATTTCCATTATAAATCCTGATAATAAAAACTTCTCTTTTCAATTTATCCCTTCCGAAACAAACTATTCTTTAAGCTTAGGGAGATTAAAAAAGGGAAAATACAACTACAAAGCCACAGCAAAATACAAAAACGAAGTGCTGCATGATGAAGGTGAATTTATTGTTGAGGACATTAATGCTGAAGCCTTAGATTTAGTAGCAAATCATGAAATCCTGTATCAAATTTCCGCGAAACAACAAGGCTCTGTTTATTATCCACACAATATGTCAACAATAATTGATGAACTGAGAAAATTAGATAATCTGAAGCCTACGGTTTATTATAAAGAGAAATACAAGGATTTAATTGATTGGGAATTTTTACTTCTTATTCTACTCTTATTGGCTAGTTTAGAATGGATTATCCGTAAATACAAAAGTTCTTACTAAAACAAATGTCCAAAAAAAAACACTATACTATCCCGTTTTTTATTCCTGAAATGGCATGTACAGGAAATTGTATTTATTGTAATCAAAAAAAAATCACTTCCCGAAATAGCGCTCCTGAGATAAACGAAATGCATCAAAGTATCGAAGAACATTTAGCATCCTTTAAGCATAAAGATGCAGAAGTGGAAGTGGGTTTTTTTGGCGGAAGTTTTACTGGACTTAGCAGAACATTACAGCAACAATACTTATCTCAAATCCAACAATACATTGCAGCACAGCAAGTGAAATCCATCCGTATTTCTACTCGTCCCGATATGATTGACAAAGAAGAATTGGATTTTCTCAAACAAAACAAGGTTCAGGCAATCGAATTGGGTGTTCAAAGTTTTGACAAGGAGGTTTTACAAAAAAGCGGTAGAGGACATAGTTTAGAAGATAGTTATGCTGCTGCCAAGCTTATCAAAGAAGAAGGTTTTGACTTAGGTTTGCAAATGATGATTGGATTACCGGGAGATTCCATAAAAAAAGCGGTTTTCACTGCTGAAGAAATCATTCGATTAGGAGCAGCAACAACACGTATTTATCCTTTGTTAGTAATTAAAGACAGCACATTGGCTGAGATGTATCTTAAAAAAGAATATACACCCTTAAGTATGGAAGAAAGCTTGGATTATTTAACAAAACTTATTCCGCTTTTTGAAAAAGCCAGAGTGAAAATTCTACGTGTGGGATTACATCAATCAGAAGACTTAAATGATGGGGAGGCTTTGCTTGCTGGACCCTACCACCCTTCACTCAAAGAACTCGCTTTAAGTCGAATTTGGCAGGAGCAATTGCAGAAAATTCCGCAACAGAAAAAAGAATATGAAAAGATTGTTATTGAAGTCAATCCAAGCGAAATAAATTATGCAATAGGATACCATGCAGCGAATAAAAAAAACTTATTACAGTATTTTTCAGAAGTAAAATTTATTGGCAATACAGCCCTGAAAGAAAGGAATTATCATGTACGTTATAGCAGATAATCGTATTCCACAAGCTGCAAAACAGCAATTAGAAAAATACGCAAAGCTAATTCCTTTGGAAACACAAAATATTGTGGAAACATCTGTTTCCGGACATCCTGATATTTTTATGACAGCATGCAATAATGAATTTGTAATTTCGCCACAAATTCCCCAAAATATTGTGGATGTCATTGAAAAAACAAATACTAGCTATTATTTTGGAACAGCTAAGTTGAGCGAAAATTATCCTCAAATTGCTGCTTTTAATGCTGTAATAACCCAAGAATTATTAATTCACAAGCTTAGCATTACCGATGAATGTATTGAAAACCACTGTGTTAACAAAACAAAAATCAATGTTAATCAAGGTTTTACACGATGTAGTTTAATTGCTTTGCCCAATAATCATTTTATCACTTCTGATAAAGGAATTGCTGCTGTTTTGGAAAAAATCCATGTTAGTGTTTTGTATGTCGATTCCTTTGATATTATACTTCCAGCTCAAAAACACGGTTTTATTGGCGGTTGCATGGCTTTTTTTGACGGAATTTTGTGGATTATCGGCAGTTTGCATGCTTTTAAAGAGGGTGAAAAAATCCTACAATTTCTAAAAAAAATAAATCTCCCTTTTATTGAGCTATATAATGGTCCACTTTGGGACGGTGGTTCGCTTTTCTTTCTTCAATAAAATTATTATTTGTAGTTTTACCAAAAAAATTCTCCTATGGAAATCCAGCATGATTTTTCATTGAAATCATACAATAGTTTTGCGCTTGACATAAAAGCAAAGCATTTTGTTTCCTTAAAAAACAAAGCTGAAGCAAAAGAACTTGCCTCTTTGATGCAAAAGGAAAAAAGCAAGTTTTTTATTATCGGAGGCGGAACAAATTTATTGTTCACTCAGGATTTTGACGCTTATATTATACGATTTGAAAACCAAGAAATTGAAATTTTGCAACAAGATGCGAATCATATTGATATTCGGGTGGCAGCAGGACGGGAATGGGATAGCTTTGTGGATTATTGCGTAAAAAATAATTATGCAGGCATTGAAAACCTTTCTCTTATACCGGGAGATTGTGGCAGTAGCGCCGTGCAAAACATCGGAGCTTATGGTGCGGAAGCAAAAGATTGCATTGTCGAAGTGCATGGAATAAATTTGGATAATGGAAAAGAATTCAGCTTCTCACAAGAGGAATGTCGTTTCGACTATCGTTACAGCATCTTCAAAGAAAATGAATACAAGAATTTCCTTATCAGCCATCTTGTATATAGATTAAAGAAAGATTTTACACCAAATTTCACTTATGCAGCACTTTCCTCCTATTTCTCAGAAAAAGGCAATAATTCACTATCTATTAGCGATATACGCCATGCAGTTATCAGTATCAGAGAATCAAAACTTCCCGACCACAAAGAAATTCCCAATGCAGGATCTTTTTTTAAAAATCCTGTAGTAAGCAAAGAAAAATATGAGCAGCTTAAAGCGGTATATCCTGATATTGTAGCTTTTTCTTTGGATGAAAACAATTACAAACTGGCAGCAGCATGGTTGATTGACAAAGCCGGATGGAAAGGAAAGCAAAAAGGGAATGTCGCTACACACCAAAAACAAGCTTTAGTTATCGTCAATAACGGAAAGGCAAATGGAAAGGAAATTCTTGAGTTTTCCCAAGATATTCAAGAAGATGTAATGAAGAAATTCGGTGTACAGCTCAACAGAGAAGTAATTCTAATCTAAGGCTTATCGCTTAACAAAACTTATCACCGGTCTGAAACCAATATCAATATCTGCTTTTTTGTAAGAAAAAGAACTCACCACTCTTACATCCCATCCCGGACAACGCCAGGAACCACCGACAGCTATTCCTTCTTCCATTATCATTTCAGCTACATTGCCACAAGTATTATACACGCCAAATTCATTGGGTTTGTAAGAGTTGACAGGAGTTGTGATTAGTGCAACTACATTGAAAAAATCTATTCCTACAAACTCACCGGGTTTACTGGCTTTAACATCATAGCGCTGATTTTCTCTGTCATAATGAATATATTCTTCTCCAATTTTTCTATAATTACACATTTCGTTTCCGTCTTCATCAGATAAGCTAAACAAAGCCCAAGGATAGAAATAATGCGAATCTCCCCTGGCTGCGCGTATCCATTCTTCCCTTGTAGGCAAACGGACATCCAGCTGATAATCTGGATAGTTTTCCGCTAATTTTTCCTTTAAATACGCACAATAAGCCAAAGCCTGCTGATACGAAACACCCACGACAGGATAGTTCAGATATGCAGGATGACGTAAATAATACTTAACATAAGGATCATTAAAAAGATTATCACCAGTCCAAGCCGAAGTATCTGGCAAAGCATCAAGATAAGCTTGCTCGCCTTTGTTTTTACGGACATAATCCAAATATGCTAAATACTCCGCATTTGAAATTTCATAGGCGGAAATATAAAACGCCTTTACTTCCAACTCTTTATCTTCGGTCATACATTTTCCCTGCGGAATAAAAACAAAATTTTCTGGGGTTTTAAATGTTTGCTGCGCATTTAGCATAAAACTAAAAAACAGCAACATAGTAATAGAAAGAATAGATTTTTTCATAGAAAGTTTTTTTTAATTAATTATTTATCAACACCTTATGATTTAGAATATCCTTGCACTTAACATTCTCTAAACTCCTAGTTAAGACGTAAAAGCGCAAAGATTAGCCTTAATAAATTTATAACGTAAAACTACTAAAAAAAATCTACTTTGAACAAAAATCAATTATATACTGTTATGTAT
>CAZJZP010000118.1:7405-7988 GCA_964550505.1 uncultured Prolixibacteraceae bacterium
GGGGTTTTAAATGTTTGCTGCGCATTTAGTATCAAACTGAAAAACAATAAGAAAATCGTTAAATGAAGCTTTTTTTTCATAGAATATCTAGTTTAAATATTTGTTTACCAATATCTTAAAAAGTTTTTTTTTAAGATTTTTTAAAACACTAAACCCTGTCATACAAGCATAAACTGTATGCCCATTCAATGTATAACGTAAAACTACTAAAAAAAAATCTACTTTGAACAAAATCAATTATATACTGTTATGTATATAGATTAATTTAGAACGAATTTAAATAAACTTAAACAATAGATACGATGAAAACAATACTTAGTATAACACTTTTAATCTTAGGAGGATTCACTATGAACGGACAAGAGAATAATTATAAATTTAAATCATTACCCTATTCGTATGATGCTTTGGAACCATTTATTGACGCACAAACCATGGAATTACATTATTCAAAACACCACAAAGGCTATTACGATAAATTTGTAGCTGGCATGGAAAAAGAAGGTTTTTGGGCAAAACCAATTATGGAAATTTTCTCAGAAATGTCACAATATCCTGATGGAATAAGAAATACAGCAGGTGG
>CAZJZP010000119.1:0-7934 GCA_964550505.1 uncultured Prolixibacteraceae bacterium
AAAAGGAGATATTTTTACTTCCTATAAATGGCGGATAATGTATGCAACAGATGCTTCTGCTTACAGAGAAGTCCCCCTCGCCGTTTGTCGTCCGAAAGACAAAGAAGACATTAAAAAAATGATTCGTTTTGCCGCTGAGAATAAGATTAGTCTTATTCCCCGAACAGCCGGGACATCACTTGCAGGTCAAGTTGTTGGAAACGGAATTGTGGTGGATGTTTCCAAACACATGAACGATATTATCGAAATCAATGCTGAAGAAAAATGGGTTCGGGTTCAAGCTGGAGTGGTATTAGATGAATTAAACAAAGAATTGCAACAATATCATTTATTTTTTGCCCCAGAAACTTCCACTGCAAATCGCTGTATGATTGGAGGAATGCTCGGGAACAATGCCTGTGGCGCACACTCATTAGTCTATGGAAGTACTCGCGATCATGTTTTGGAAATAAACACCATATTAAGTGATGGTTCCGAAGCAATTTTTAAAGCTTTAACAAAAGACGATTTTGAAAAAAAAATGAATCTGCAAAATCTGGAAGGCAAAATATACAAAGAAATCCATACAATCTTATCAGATAAAAGCATTCAGGATGAAATACAATCTCAATATCCCGATAAAGAAATAAAACGCAGAAATACAGGATATGCTCTTGATTTACTTTACGATACCGCAATATATCAAGATTCTGAAAATGCTTTTAATATGTGTAAGCTTTTAGCTGGCTCTGAGGGAACTTTGGCTTTTACCACTGAAATTAAGCTTAATCTTGTTCCCCTACCTCCTAAAGAAAAAGCCTTGCTTTGTGTGCATTGCAACAGCATTGCAGAAAGCCTAAAAGCTAATCTTATCGCATTAAAATCAAATCCAGTTTCCATAGAATTAATGGATAAAAAAGTACTGGATTTAAGCAAAAAAAATCCAACACAAAATAAAAACCGCTTTTTTATTCAAGGGGATCCTGCTGCAATTCTGATTGTGGAATTTGCAGAAGAAACGAAAGAAATCATTCTACAGAAAGCAAAAAAGCTGGAAGAAAAGGTACAAGCTCTTTCATACGGCTATCACTTCCCATTAATTTTTGGCAATGATATTACAAAAGTATGGAATTTGCGCAAAGCAGGGTTAGGTGTGCTTTCTAATATGCCCGGAGATGCAAAACCTGTTCCTGTGATAGAAGATACTGCTGTGAATCCTGAAAAATTGCCCGATTATATTGCGGATTTCAATAAAATATTAGAAAAACACGCATTGGAGTGCGTGTATTATGCTCACATTGCCACTGGGGAGCTGCATTTACGTCCTATTTTAAACCTTAAAGACCCTAAAGACGTTGTTCTTTTCCATACTATTGCGTTAGAAACAGCAAAACTGGTAAAAAAATACAAGGGTTCTTTAAGTGGTGAACATGGAGATGGCAGACTTCGTGGAGAATTTATCCCCTTAATGTTTGGAGAAAAACTCTATGAAACATTTAAAAAAATCAAAGCGATTTGGGATCCGAATACAATCTTCAACCCCAATAAAATTGTTGATACGCCAAAAATGAATAGCTCTTTGCGCTATTCGCCAGGACAGAAAACAAAAGAAATTGAAACAATTTTTGATTTTTCTGCTGATCAGGGGATTCTTCGTGCAGTAGAAAAATGTAATGGATCGGGCGATTGTAGAAAATCTCATGTCGTTGGAGGAACAATGTGTCCTTCCTATATGGCAACAAAAGATGAAGACAAAGTAACACGTGCAAGAGCAAATGTCTTGCGTGATTTTCTTACCCATTCCAACAAGAAAAACCCTTTTGATCATAAAGATATTTATGAAATCATGGATTTATGTTTGTCGTGTAAAGCTTGTAAATCAGAATGTCCTTCTGGGATTGATGTTGCCAAACTAAAAGCGGAATTTTTGCAACACTATTACGATGTACACGGAATATCTCTCCGAACAAGAGCTATTGCTAATCTTCCACGCATCCATAAACTCGCTAGTCCTATCCCGAAAATCTTCAATTTTTTTATTAAAAAAAGATTTTTCTCCTCTATTATCAAAACTATTCTTCGTTTTGAAAGAAAAAGAAGTATTCCTTTACTTCAGCAGAAAAGCTTGAACAAATGGATGAAAAAGCATATTGAAGAACTGCAAAAAGAGAAAAAAAGAAAAAGGATTTATCTTTTCAATGATGAATTTACCAATTTTTTAGACAGTCATATTGGCATTACAGCTATTCGCTTATTAAATGCACTAGGCTATGAAGTGTTGATTCCAAAACATGATTTATGTGCACGAACATACCTTTCAAAAGGACTTATTCGTAAAGCAAAAAAAATAGCAAATAATAATATTCGTTTACTTAAAGATTTAATCAGTGATGAAAGTCCACTTATTGGCATTGAGCCGTCTGCAATTCTTGGTTTTAGGGATGAATATCCTGATTTAGTGGATAATGAACTCAAAGCTTCAGCAAAAGCACTAGCAAAAAATGCCTTGCTTATCGATGAGTTTTTAGCAGATGAAATGGAAAAGGGAAATATTACGAAAGAGCAATTTATGGATATTCCCAAAAGGATTTTATACCATGGGCATTGCCAACAAAAAGCGGTTGCATCGACGGAATGCACCAAAAAAATGCTCTCATTCCCAAGCGGTTTTGAGGTGGAAGAAATCCCCTCTGGCTGTTGTGGTATGGCTGGAGCATTCGGTTATGAAAAAGAACATTACGAGCTTTCCATGAAAATTGGAGAATTGGTCTTATTTCCGGCTGTTAGAAATGCTCCTAAAGAAGTAATAATTGCAGCTTCAGGAACCAGTTGTAGGCATCAAATTAAGGACGGAACGGGAGTAAAAGCCTTTCATCCGATAGAATTATTATATGGTGCATTGAAGGAAAACTAATCTAAAAAAGCATTAAAAGAAGTTTTTGTATCTTTGTGCCCTTAAAATTACAAGAATGAAACAAGCAGAAAACTACATAAAAGTTGATAATTACAACGATCAAAAAACAGAGGAATTAAAAAACCATTATCAGGGAATAATTGAAGCTATTGGTGAAGATGCACAACGAGAGGGTTTGCTAAAAACTCCAGAAAGAGCTGCTAAAGCGATACAATTTCTTACCCAAGGATATGAAAGCAATCCTGAAGAAATATTGCTTTCTGCTCGATTCAAAGAAGATTATAAACAAATGGTTATCGTTAAGGATATTGAGATTTATTCACTTTGCGAACACCACATGATTCCTTTTATTGGAAAAGCACATATTGGTTATATTCCTAACGAATATATTGTTGGTTTAAGTAAAATCCCTCGTGTTGTTGAGGCTTATGCCCGACGTTTGCAAGTGCAAGAAAGACTTACAACGCAGATAAAAAACACTATAAATCAAACACTTAACCCTCTTGGCGTAGCTGTTGTTATTGAAGCACAACACTTGTGTATGGCGATGAGAGGTGTGCAAAAACAAAATTCGGTTACAACAACTTCCGATTTTGTTGGTGCATTTACCAGAAAAGAAACCCGAGAAGAATTTTTACATATTATTGGAACAAAATTACATTAATAATAAACTATAATAAAGATGAACAGATTTAATTTTCAGGGAAACAGTTTTCAAGAGAATTATACCGAACAAGCCAATTTTGCTATTGCAGACAGTAGAACATTTCTTTCAAAAGTCTTTAGCTGGATGTTCATAGCATTGGGTATTACAGCTGTTACAGCTTATTATTTTGCTGCTAATGCGCACTTAATGGCATATTTGATAGGAAGCAACGGGATGACAACTTTGGGTTGGATAGTTATGTTTGCTCCTCTAGGCTTAGTACTAATTATGTCAATGGGTTTAAGGAAATTATCTTTCGGAGCTTTAAGTTTAATTTATGTTGCCTATTCCTTATTAATGGGCATGAGTTTAAGTTTTATACTTTTAATATACAGCATTGACACCATTTTTATCACCTTTGCCATTACCGCAGGAATGTTTGGTTTTATGGCATTAATTGGCTACACGACCAAGACCGATTTGACAAAACTCGGATCGATTTTATTTATGGGACTTATTGGAATAATCATTGCCAGTGTGGTTAATTTTTTCGTGAAAAGCAGCCAGATGGAATATATTATCAGTTTTATCGGTGTCTTGGTTTTTACCGGCTTAACAGCTTATGATATGCAAAAACTAAAACGTATAGGAAATGGGGTAAGCATGCAAGATGCTTCCACAAAAAAGTTGGTGATTATGGGTGCTTTAACGCTCTATCTTGATTTTATCAATTTATTCCTATTTTTATTACGATTAATGGGAGGAAGAAAATAATAACTAAAACAAATAAATTATGAAAGCTTACGTATTTCCCGGACAGGGAGCACAATTTGTTGGAATGGGAAAAGATCTGTATGAGAATTCCCCTTTAGCAAAAGAGATGTTTGAAAAAGCAAACGAAATTCTTGGATACCGCATTACTGATATCATGTTTTCCGGTACCGACGAAGATTTGCGACAGACTAAAGTAACACAACCTGCTATTTTCTTGCATTCAGTAATTCTTGCTGCCACACTCGGCGATGATTTTAAAGCAGACATGGTAGCCGGGCATTCCTTGGGTGAATTTTCCGCTTTAGTGGCAAACAAAAGCCTCGCTTTTGAAGATGGTTTAAAACTCGTTTATAAGCGTGCGATGGCAATGCAAAAAGCTTGTGAAAAAGAGGCTTCTACTATGGCAGCAATTCTTGGTTTAGAAGATGAAGTGGTGGTTGATGTTTTAGGCAAAATTGACGAAATTGTAGTACCTGCGAATTTTAACAGTCCCGGACAATTAGTCATTTCAGGAAGTTTAAAAGGCATTGAAATTGCCTGCGAAAAGCTAAAAGAAGCCGGCGCAAAAAGAGCCCTTCCGCTAAAAGTTGGAGGAGCATTCCATTCTCCTTTAATGGAACCTGCTAAAGAAGAATTAGCAGAAGCCATTCTATCCACGCAATTTAATAAGCCGACTTGTCCTGTTTATCAAAATGTAAGCACTGTTGGAGAAACAGATGCAACTACAATAAAAAACAATCTTATTGCACAGCTAACCTCAGCTGTTCGTTGGACACAGAGTGTACAAAATATGGTAAAAGACGGTGCTAGTGAATTTATTGAATTAGGGCCAGGAAATGTATTACAAGGTTTGATTAAGAAAATCCATCGCGAAGCAGAAGTTTCTGGGATGAGTTAATTTTTTTTTGTTTTTAAATTTATTATATATATTTGCACCGCTAAAAAAAAATGAGAATTAATTCAATTGATAAGAAACAAGTATTAAAGATAAAACGCATAATGCTGTTTTATGCAGAAGACTTGTAGCTATCAATAATAAATTTAATATTTAAAAGCCTGCAGTTTTCTGCAGGCTTTTTTTTTACTAAAAAAAAGCGAAAATGAACGTAATTAAATTTGGAGGAAGCTCTATAGCAACTGCTAAAAGAATGAAAAACACTTTAGCTATCATTCAAGAGCAAAAAGCAGGCTGTGTTGTTCTTTCGGCAACAGCCGGGACAACTAATCAACTAGAAAAAATTATTGCTTTACAAAAGGCATTTCAAAAAGAAAGCGCTGAAAAAGAGCTATCTGAATTAAAGAAAAAGCATCTTGATATTATTGACAAACTTTATAATAGTGAAAAAACAAAACAATACATCAAACAAGAACTCCAGTATCTCATTAATAAAACCGCAATAGAATTGGGTTTGCTTCAAACAAAAGCAGAAGAAAAACACATCTTGGCTTTGGGCGAAAAATTAAGTTGTCTTTTATTTAAAAAACTTTTAGAAGAAAACCAGCTAGCAGTAAAATATGTTCCTGCAGAAAAACTCATTTTTCTAGACAAAAACAGGGAGCCTGACCTCCCATATATTAAAGAGAAATTGAAAAATATTACGGCAAATCTTCATCCTAAAGAAATTTTATTAACAGAAGGTTATATTTGCAGTAATTCGGAGAAGAAATTAGATAATTTACAAAGAGGCGGAAGCGATTACACGGCTTCCATAATTGCTGCAGCCATTGCAGCGGAAGAACTTCAAATTTGGACAGATGTTAATGGTTTTCAAAATTGCGATCCACGTTATGTTGTTAGTACTCAAAGCATCTCTCGTCTTTCCTTTGATGAAGCCGCAGAATTAGCCTATTTTGGGGCAAAAATTCTTCATCCCTATTGTATCCTTCCATGCAAAAAGGCAAATATTCCAGTACTGCTAAAAAACAGTTTAAGACCCACAGAAAAAGGTACAACAATAACAGCAATAACAGAAAATACTGATATTAAAGCTGTTGCAGCAAGAGACGGCATTAGTGTTATCAAGATAAAGTCTGCCAGAATGCTAATGGCATATGGTTTTCTAAAGCGTATTTTTGAGATTTTTGAAAAATATGAAACCGCTATTGATGCAATAGCAACTTCAGAGGTAGCTGTTAGCTTAACAATAGATAAGCAAGATTATTTGGAGGAAATCTTGAAAGAATTGCAGCAAATAGGAGAAATTGAAGTGTGTTCTCAACAATCTATTATTTGTGTTGTGGGAAACATGATAGCAGAAAAAAAAGCCATTGTAAAAAAGATTTTCGACGCCATGAAAGAGATTCCGATACGCATGATTTCTTATGGAGGAAGTAAATACAACATCACAATGGTCATCGACGAAAAAAATAAAAAACAAGCCTTAAATAGCTTACATCAAGAATTGTTTCACTTTAATACCAATAAAAGCCATGTATCTTGCCAATAACAGATTATCTACACCATATTATCATTACGATATGAAGCTATTAAACAAAACGCTTCAAATTGTAAAAAGGGAAGCTCTAAAATATGATTTTCAGATTCATTATGCCTTAAAAGCAAATGCTAATAAGAGCATATTAACTGAAATCAGTAAAATGGATTTTGGAGCTGATTGTGTAAGCGGAAATGAAATAAACAAAGCCATCCACTGTGGTTTTGCTTCCAATAAAATTGTTTTTGCCGGAGTTGGAAAAACAGATAAAGAAATTATTACTGCTTTAAAAGCCAAGATTTTTTGTTTGAATTGCGAGTCCATACAAGAAATTGAAGTAGTTAATGCAATAGCCAAAAAAATGCAGATTATTGCTCCTATTGCTTTAAGAATCAACCCCGGAATAGATGCCAAAACACACAAATATATTACTACCGGAACAGCAGAAACGAAATTTGGTATTTCTGTCGCCGAAATCCCTGAATGTACTGAAAGAATTAAGGATTTATCACATATAAATCTTATTGGTTTGCATGTTCACTTAGGCTCTCAAATCACAAACATGAAGGTTTTTGAATCTTTATGTCATTTCGTAAATGATATTCAAGCCGTTTTTAGTTCCAAGGGTATTCGTTTAAGTCATCTCAATTTAGGTGGTGGACTTGGAGTTGCATACAAAAATCCTGATGAGAATATGATTCCAGATTTTGCATCCTATTTTTCTATCATAAACAAGACAATAAAGAGAAAAAATAATGAGACTATCCACCTCGAACCAGGACGTTCTATAGTGGCTCAATGTGGATCATTAATCACAAAAGTCTTGTATGTAAAGAAAAATTCAATAAAAAACTTTGTGATTATTGATGCAGGAATGACCGATTTATTAAGACCTGCTTTGTATAATTCATACCATAAAATTGAGAATCTGAGTTCTAAAATCAACAAACAACGCTATGATATTGTAGGTCCAATATGTGAAAGTGCTGATTTTTTAGGAAAAGATGTTTTATTATCAGAAGTTCAAAGAGGAGATTATCTAGAAGTGAAATCAGTTGGTGCTTACGGTGAATCCATGGCTTTATCCTATAATTTACGAAATAAAACAAAAACCAGATTTTTTTAATAAATAAGAAGCTCCCCGAAGGGAGCTTCTTGCGCGTTAAAATAAATGAGCACTTAATTG
>CAZJZP010000120.1:0-2249 GCA_964550505.1 uncultured Prolixibacteraceae bacterium
CCATACTCTAGCGTTGGTTACGAAATTGTAGATGTTCAAAATGTAGCAAATGTTGGAGCCGTAAAATATATTTATGAAGGAAGTAGTGGTTTCAATCGTTTTTACATTGGAACAGCAGCAGAAATCTTTAAGGGTTTTTCTGTGGGAGTTAATGGCTATTATAATTTTGGGAGTTTGATTAATCGTCGTTCTGCTGAAATTATCGATTCCACAAACTACTTAAATGTGAGAATAACCAACAACAGCATAGTTCATGATTATAGCTTTGACTTTGGAATGCAATACCACAAAGAATTTGGCGAGCATTTCCTTGGTTTAGGTTTGGTTTATGGACTGGAATCTGACCTTAAAACCAACGATCAATTTCTGGTAGAAAGATACACCACAGGATCAACATCCTACCTTTTTATTCAAGATACTGTTGAGTTTATTGAAGTAGAAGATGGATCTATTGTTTTGCCCACCAAACTAGGTGGAGGTTTTTCCGTTGGAAAAAAAGACAGATGGATGTTGGCTGCTGATGTTAACTGGCAAAACTGGGAAAAATTCTCCTATATGGGAGAAAAAGACACCAATTTAGTTAATTCTCTTCAATTATCTCTTGGCGGAGAATTTATTCCTCCCCACACCTCTGTATCTTCTTATTTTAGCAGAATACACTATAGAATGGGATTTCGCTATGGAAAAACATACCTAAGCCTTAAAAACCAACAACTTGAAGATTATGGCATAAGTTTTGGATTTGGATTACCATTAAGAGGATCTGCCTCAATGCTGAATTTAGGTTTTGAAATTGGACAAAGAGGAAGCCTCGATAATAACTTAATAAAAGAATCATACGGTCGTGTTGTTTTTGCATTCAATATTTTTGAGCGATGGTTCGACAGAAGAAAATACGATTAATTAAATAAAAACTAAAGAAAAATGAAAGCGCTAATTATTTTATTAATTTTTACAACATCTTTGCTTTTTTCAAGCAATCTTCAAGCTCAATGTGAATTTTTGGAAATTAACCAAAAAACAAAAGACCTTGTGGATAGTTTAAGAGCAAATGATAAAAAATATGGTTTAACAGATGAAGACAGTGTTGAAGTTGTTCAAAAATTGTCCACTTATCGGGAGTATTTTAAACAATGGGAAAATTCCGATTATACAGGAACAACAATTAAAGATGCTATTCCTGCCTGGAGGTGGACTTTTAACAATGGACCTTTAGCCAGTCAATACATCTATATTAATGGCATAAAAATCATGGAATACCTCTATGAAAAAACGCCAGATGAAGAACTAAAAGAGCGATATTTAGATACTCTTTTTCTAATCTACGACCAAAGAGTTCTTGCCTATGGTGATGAACCTGAATATGGAAAAGGCTTTATTCTTGGTCAAAAAGGTGGTGATATTCTAAAATACAGAAGCCAATGTTATCCCGAAGCTTATGATTGCTTTGAAGTGTCTATTAAAGAACAAGGAACAGCATCTTATTCTTCTGTGGCATACTATTACTATTATGTTTCTACCATTATGGTAAAAGCAGGGAAAGCTGATTCAGCGATTGTTTTCGACAATTACGAAACCGCTTCTCATATCATTGGTGAAAACATTAAGCAACTTAAAGCCGAGGGAAGTACAAAAAAAGTAAAACAATGGACTGATATACAAGACAGAGTGGATAATCTTTTTGCACCTTGGGCTAGTTGTGAAGATATAAACCGAATTTATGCACCTAAGTTTGAAGAGAATCCAACAGATATTAATTTGCTAAAAAGCATTACGAAAATAATGGCTATGGCTAAATGTACAGATGAGGAGCTCTATTTTAATGCTTCGGATGAATTATATAAACTAGAGCCTTCGCTGGAATCAGCTATCAATCTTGGTAAAATGTACTCCAGCCGTAAAATGTATAATAAAGCGATAGAATATTTTAATCTGGCTATTGATTCTGTTGAAGGAATGGAAAAGGCCGATTTATATTTGGACATGGGAAGAGCTTATTATGGAGCTAGAAATTATTCTACTGCACGTTCAATGGCAAACAAATGTTTGGAAATAGACCCCAGCAGAGCAGAAGCATACATTTTGATTGGCGACATGTATTATTACACTAATTGTGGTGAAAATGAAGTTGAAAAACGATTTGTGTATATGGTGGCTCAAGACAAATATCTTAAAGCCAAAAGCATAGCTACTGATGAACGCATTCAAAAATTCGCAAGTGATAAAGCTTCTAGTTGTTATTCTCAATT
>CAZJZP010000120.1:2349-3481 GCA_964550505.1 uncultured Prolixibacteraceae bacterium
TGTTAAAGATCCTTATATTGAATTAAAAGAAGGTGTAAAAGTTGATTTTTATGATTCCACTAAAACCGTCAGTTCTTTTCTTACTGCCGATTATGCTATAAGTTATGAGGCACAAGACAAGATGATTGCGCGAAAAGATGTGGTAATGATTAACAACAAAAATGAAAAAATAAACACCGAAGTTTTGGTATGGGATAGACGTAAAGCACAAATTTATTCCAATGAATTTGTAAAAATAACAACCGAAGATAAAATTATACTGGGCGAGGGCTTTATCTCAGACGAACGCTTTGACAATTGGAAAATCATCAAGCCTCGAGGAGATATTTATATAAACAATCCAGAAGAAGAAACTGATAGCATTGTTGGGAATGATTAATTTTAGTATTTTTGTGCAATAATGAATAATTGGATAATTATAATTACCATGCTGTTAGCTTCTGCCTTTTTTTCAGGCATGGAGATTGCTTTTGTAAGTGCTAACCGACTAAAAGTGGAATTAGATAAAAAGAAAGGCCTTATTAGCGGTCGCATCATTGCAGCATTTGTATCCAAACCCAGTTTTTTTATTGCAGCTTTACTTTTAGGGAATAATATTGCCTTAGTTATCTATGGTATTTTTATGGCGCGCGAACTTAGTTTTCCATTGCCAGATGCCTTAAATAACGACTTCGTAGTATTGGTTTTGCAAACAATTGCATCTACCTTAATTATTTTGTTTACTGCCGAGTTTTTACCTAAGGTTTTATTCAGAATTAAATCAAACCAAATATTACATTTTTTTGCCTTACCTGTTTTCTTTTTCTATGCTTTTCTTTATCCTATAACTAGAATGTTTATTAGTATTTCCAGCTTCTTTCTAAAACACATATTACGTTTAGATATTAAGAAAGAAATTTATGCATTTTCCCCTATTGATTTGGATAATTACATTAAAGATTTCTACATTAAAACTCCTGAAAATCAAGAGGTGGACGAAGATTTGATGATGTTTCAAAATGTAATAGGCTTTAAAGAAGTTAAACTGCGCGAATGTATGATTCCTCGTCCTGAAATAGATGCTATCGAAATAAATGAAAGTATAAAAAATCTTAAAGACTTATTTGTTGAAAGCGGACGCTCTAAAATTTTG
>CAZJZP010000120.1:3581-7834 GCA_964550505.1 uncultured Prolixibacteraceae bacterium
GAAGAAATATTAGGAGAAATATACGACGAATACGATACAGAAGAGTTTACCGATAAAAAAATCGCAGAGAATGAATTTATTTTTTCTGGAAGATTAGAAATTGATTATATCAATGAAAAATATTTCCTAGATATCCCTGAATCAGAAGAATACAAAACTATAGCTGGCTTTGTTTTGCAACATTATGAAAGCATTCCACAACTCAATGAAATTATTCAAATAGAAAATATGAAATTTCATATTTTGCAAGTAACAGAAACAAAAATTGAAAAATTAAAACTTATTATATTAGAATAGCTATCTGTAATGTTTTTTTTTCTGAAAATTTGATTGTACATTTGCATACTTTTTTATAATAAAATTATTACAATGGGAGCAATAGGTAGTATTAGAAAAAGATCTGGTTTGTTAATCGGTGTTGTAGGCGTTGCAATGTTAGCCTTTATTTTAACAGATTTCTTCACAAAAAATAATCGAAGAGATATTAAGTCTGTTGGAGAAGTAAATGGTGAAGTAATATCCCCTACGTTTTTTGAATCTAAAGTGGATCAAAATACCGAAAATTACAAAATGCAAAGTGGTGTGGAAAATATTACATCCAATATTTCCTACCAAATTAAAGAAAACACTTGGGAGGAATTAGTGAAAGAATTAGTTCTTGCCACTGAATATGAAAAGCTAGGACTTACAGTTACCGTAGAAGAAGTGGACGATATGTTAAGAGGTCGTTTTATTCATCCTTATGTAAGACAAAATTTTACCGATCCTTCAACGGGAATATTTAATCCTCAAAGTGTTACTAATGTTATGGCTCAACTAGACCAAGACCCTGAGCTTAAAAAACAATGGGATGCTTTGGTTGATTATATTGAAGCTGATAGACTTTTCCAAAAATACCAAACACTAGTTTCAAAAGCATATTATGTTCCTAAAGCCTTTGCTGAGAGAGATTATTTTCATCAAAACACTACAGCAGAAATAGAATTAATCGCACTTAAATATGCAAGTATTTCGGATAGCCTTGTTACACTTACTGATGAAGATTACGAAGCCTTTTATGAAGAAAACAAATACCGTTACATTCAAGATAAAGAAGTACGTAGTTTTGATTTTGTAATATTTGACGTATTACCTTCGGATGCAGATAGAAAAGCTATTGATGAAGAAGTAAATACGCTGTTGGCAGAATTAGACACACTAGAAGAAAACGAAGATATTATTAGTTTTGTTAATGCTCAGTCTGATGAATTTTATGATAGTAGCTGGGTTAAAAGAGATGAGCTTATCCCCGAATTTGACAGCTTATTTAATCTTAAAACGGGTGAAGCAATTGGCCCTTTTATTTTAGAAGATGTTTACCATTATGGCGTATTATTAGAAAAAGAAGCTCGTCCTGATTCCCTTAATGCAGCACATATTTTAATTGCTTATCAAGGAGCATACAGAGTTGCTCCAGAAGTAAGCAGATCGCAAGAAGAAGCAGAAAAAATGGCTGACAGCTTATTACAAGTGGCTAAGGGACTAGACTCTTTAGCTTTTGCAAATTTAGCTCAGGAAATATCAGACGATCAATCAGTAGCAGAAAACGGTGGTTATTTTGGCTGGTTCCCCGATGGAATGATGGTTTCTGCCTTCAATGAAGCTTGTGTTAACAACCCAGTTGGATCCTACAACGTTGTTGAAACGGCTTTCGGTTATCACATTATTAAAGTAATTGATAAAACTAAAGCTATTGACAAGATTCGTTATGCGCATTTTGAAAAAGCAATACTCCCTAGTTCAGAAACAGATCAAGAAATCTATTCAAAAGCCATTGAATTTGCCTCGAAATGTAGCAATCTTGCTTCATTTGATAAAGCTGTTACAGATAATGGTTTAAGCAAAAGATCTGCCTCGAATCTTTATGCTATGGACTTCTCTATCCCTGGTTTGGAAGACGGAAGACAATTTGTAAAATGGGCATATAGTGAAGAAATGGAAGTTGGTACTCTCTCTGCTGTTATGAGTGATGAAGATAAATATGTTGTTGCGATTCTCACTTCTATTATTGAAGAAGGAACAATCCCCTTGGAACTAATAAAAGAAGATTTAAAACCATTGGTAATGATAGAGAAAAAAGCAGAAATGCTGGAAGAAAAAATGAATAATTCAGGCGCAACAACAATAGAGCAAATGGCTCAAAAATTATCCGTTGCAATTGATACTCTTCCTTCCGTTGCTTATGCTAATTATTCACTGCCGGGATATGGTCCAGAACCTAAAATTGTAGGAACGGTATTTGCCAGTAAAGCCGGACAAACAACTAAAACAATTAAAGGTAATGCAGCAGTATTTGTGGTTAAAGTGAAGTCTTTTAACGAAGCTGCTCCACTTGATAATTACATGCCTATTGTTATGCAAAAAGAAGGATTTTTTAAATCAAGAGTGGAGTATGATTTGTATAATTCGTTAAAAAAGAGTGCTGAAATTATTGATAATAGAATTTATTTCTATTAAGAAAAAATGATATAAAATGTTGAAAAAGGATATCATTTTGGTATCCTTTTTTATTAAATCCAAAATATTAAAACGATGAAAAAGAATCTTAAATTTGTTATTGTAGTTTTGTTCTCCATATTATTATGTTCAAAAGCCTTTTCCCAGTATAATATGGTCTATATTACTTCAGCAGAATTTCCCTTTAAAATTTCTGTTAATGGCGATCTTTATTCAGAAGATTATGAATACGACTGTATCCTTAAAGATTTTGATGCAGGGCTTTACCGACTTTCCTTCGAGTTTCAATATGAATTGTATAACTTCAATTACGTCTTAAAAATCAAAAGCAATACCTACAAGCATTTTAAGATTGAAAAAGCTTTGTTGACCAAAGCAGAAAGGAAAATGAAATCCTTGAACGAAACAATTTCTAAAGACCTGAATATCAAAGATGAAGAAGAAGCTGAAGCCAATAAAGCAATGCTTAAATACACTGATTACAAACTGCTTTTGGAATTAGTGGAAGAAAAACCAATGACATTTGTTGATATGGAAGCTTTTGAAGAATTAAGAGTGGAAGTAAACCAAAACAGATCTCTTTTGCCAGGTTATCATGGATTAATTGCTTGCACCACACCTATGGCTGAAGATCAATTTCTTCAAGCTAAACAATCTATTGAAAGCAAAAACACAGAAGAAAGTAGATTACTTGTTAGCAAGCAGATTATTAGTTTAAATTGCTTTTTTGTTCATCAATTAAAAGCTATGGCAATGCTCTTTGAAACAGATGAAGCTAAACTCGAAATTGCCCGATCTGCTTTCAACAAAACATATGACATTGGTAATTATTATCAATTAAGCGATGTTTTTGAAAAGGAAGAATCTATTGCTGAATTAAATGCTATTATTCAAGCAAATACTCAATAATTTGCTTTATAAGTAATTATTAAATAACCAAAGACTGTTTTGTTCACTTTAATTTCTTTACTGGTAAAGAAAACCCCATTGCTCATTGTCTTTACCTTGTTTTTTCCTTTGTTAAAATACATTTGAGCAGGAAACATATCGGAAAATTCACCTCCTTCATTTGTTTTATCGGTTGCCAAAAGTATTTTTCCTGTTCTATCTATCAATGCTAGCTCTTGAAATTCTGGAATTTTCACCAACTCTATCATGTATTTTTCAATTTGTGTGGTCTGTTTATGACTTAATTCTGTAATAACCAGCCAACTAAAAACCTCTCCAATTAATTCCAGTTTTTCTTCATAAGCCTTAGCAACATCTTGTTTTGCTGTTGTTTGTAGGCTGTCGATGAAAATGGTATGCTCTGCTTTCAATTTCTTGATTTGCGCGTTCTTTATACTCGATACAATAAGCGGAAGAATGATGACACAAAGAATTAAAATCCCATAAATAATATATTGTTGCTTCTGTTTACTAAGCTTTTTCTTTTTTTGCTCACTCTCTTTATAAAGCTTCTGTTCTGTATTGTCTTTATTCTCTATGTTTTCTTTCTCTGGCTTTGCATCCACCTTTTGAATGTCTTGCTTGTCCTTGTTTTTTTTCTCTTCCATTTTATCTTTTTTTTTACAAAAATAAGATAAAATGCAGATATTTTTCAAACTTCAACAGCTAAAAATAAAAAGAAAGGGCTAGACTTAGGAAAAAATAAAAAAAATCATCAAATTTGCAGTCTAAAACTTTATCAAAGATACAACTAAGAAAATATATTATGGGCGAAAAAGAAAATAAACAGTCTTTATTTGGTGATTTTA
>CAZJZP010000121.1:0-6435 GCA_964550505.1 uncultured Prolixibacteraceae bacterium
ATGATTTAAAACACATAGATGATGTGGATAATGTTAAGCAGAAATATAAAGAGGAAACATTCCCGCAATTCTCAGAAAGCAGCAATGCTGGATATTGTGAGCTGAATTTGATAAATGAAGATGTTGATATGAAGGATTTTATGCTAAAACAGGGCGAATTGATTAAGGTCATCAAAGATGTACTCTCTCGCGGATACAAGCAATCTTCAATAGGCATACTTGTAAGAACAAATGGAGAAGGTAATGAGGTGGCAGAAATTCTTTCATCGGATGATGAAGATGTTAAGGATATTAAGATATTATCTGCCGATACACTCTTTATCAAGGATAATCCTTTTGTAGAATTTATAATAAATATGCTGAAAATGAGTATGGATCATAATGACGATGAGGCGTTTGTAAGAATAGTGCATCTGTGGATTGATATTTGCAATTCATATCCAGCGTATCATAAAACGCGTGATTTTATTGTAAAGAAATTGATTGAAAAGAATGAGAAAGCATTCACAATGAATAGGGATGAAAAAGCAGAAGCTCTAAAATTATTGTGGGGAGAGGATGTTTATTCACAGTATGAAAATAAAATCCGAGCAACAATAAACAGTTTGAGTGTCTATGAGAGCATAAATCTTATTATGGAGATAATTATAAATCCTCTGTGCAGAGATTATAGCGAGTCCATTGCGCATATTACAAAATTGAGAAATACTGCATACAACAGGATGAAGGAGGAAAATACATTCAATTTCATAAAATATTATGATGAGTATAAAAAGGAACTGAATATACCTGCTCCTACAACAAAAAATGCAATTACTATATCCACAGTACATAAAGCAAAGGGTCTTCAGTATGATGTAGTTATTATTCCATTTGCCAAGTGGAATGGAAAAATAAATCATTGGAAGGAATACTTCATCTACAATGATCCACAAATTGCAGTGAGATATGGGGATTTAAAAAAGGATTATAATGGTTATTATGCAAAAACAGAAATCGAGAAAAAGACTAAATCAGAGGAAGAAACACTATTTGACGATATAAATCTTCTATATGTGGCTATGACAAGGGCATGTAATGAGATATATATATACTCAAACAGAGATAAAAAAGATGATAAAATAGATACTGTTGAAAAGATATTCACCCATAAATTTAATGAAATAAAGGGAGTTGGTGTTGAAACTGATGAGACAGATTATTATGATCAAATACATATAGGACAAAAAAGAATATTTCAAAAGGAAGATGTTCAATCAGATAAACGTAAACAAACTCTTGTTGCATATAATCATAAGTCCCATATGTTTATTGACCGAAAGATGAATTATATAATCAACAAGCATAAACCTGAGGAAGAGGCTATAACCCATGGTAAAATCATACATCAGGCATTAGCTGAAATACATTGTTCTGATGATCTTGATGGAGCAATTACTCTGCTTATCAGGGATGGTGTGATTGCTCAGGATGAGGCTGAAAATTACAGGAAACAGATTGAAGATATCATTACAAACAGTACATTCAGTATTATGTTTGATAAACAATATGAAATACTCAATGAGAGGAATATTGTATGTAAAGATAAAGCTAAAAATGAGTTTGTAATAAAGAGACCTGACAGGGTTATGATAAAAGACAATGAGGTGCTCATATTTGACTATAAAACAGGAGAATATGATAAAGATTATGAACAGCAGGTAAGAGAATATATGAATGCTTATAAAGAGATGGGATATGAAGCAAGGGGTTTCATTGCATATACATCGGATGAAAAACTTCAGGAGGTAGGAACATGAGGTTTTTACATCAGGTCTATGAAAGAGCAATGGAGTATGATACGAAGAACACCGAAATCATTCTGCCTTCACAGAGGGCATGCGTGTATTTGAGGGAGGAGTTTAAGAAAGCAAAAAAAACAATGATATTGCCTGAAATAATTACAATGGAAAAATTTGCTGAGCAACTAAGTGGATTAAAGGAAGAAGATAACCTGAATCTGGTTCTATGGTCGTATAAGGTCTTTTCAAAGCATATCAAGGGAAACAAGTGGTTTTTCACAAATAGCGTGTGCATCATTTCTCAAACTAAGACGAATATGAGAATCGTGCAAATAATTAGGGGAACAAATAGAAACATAATCAATTTTGTGTTCGCCTTTTCTTCTCAGTTTATCTAAATGTCTATCAAAGCGTTCTGTTTCTGTAAAAAAATCTGCATTTGGAAAAAAACTGTCGATAATTCCTACGCTATCGAATTTATCGAGTGCAGCAATTAGCTGATTATCGGTGTCTTTAATCGCCTGCATATGTCGTGGCGCAATATAGCCTGCAGCACCTATTAAAGCAAAATTATAGTTTTCTTTTCGCATTATATTTTTTTTACTTTATTATTTTCTAGCTGGTATTTTTCTTTTGATTCGGGACAAATTGCAAATCCATCAGTATCAAAATCCAAGCGATGTCCGTACTCACTCATCCACCCTGTTTGTCTGGCTGGATTTCCGACAACCAAAGCATAAGCGGGAACTTCTTTCGTAACAACTGCTCCTGCTCCGATAAAAGCAAATTCGCCAATATCGTTTCCACAAACAATAGTAGCATTCGCTCCAATGGAAGCACCTTTTTTTACAATGGTTTTTGCGTATTCTCCTCTTCTAACAACAGCGCTTCTCGGGTTTATCACATTTGTAAAAACCATTGAGGGACCCAAGAATACATCATCTTCACAAATCACACCCGTATAGATGGAAACATTGTTTTGTACTTTTACATTATTTCCTAAAACAACCTCAGGAGAAACAACAACATTTTGACCGATATTGCAGTTTTCTCCAATAACACAATTGCTCATTATATGAGAGAAATGCCAAATTTTGCTTCCTTTTCCAATCTGACAATTTTCATCAATAACAGCGGTTTCGTGCACAAAAAAAGAAGTTTCCATAAGTTTTATTGCTTAAAAAATTCTAAAACGCTAGTAGTTATATACGCTAACTGTTCTTTATCTAGTTCTGTATGCATCGGTAAGGAAATTACCTGATGAGAAAGTGCTTCAGTAACCGGAAAATCTCCTTCTTTATAGCGAGGATCAATATATGCTTTCTGCAGATGCAAAGGAACTGGATAATAAATCATTGCTGGTATCTGTTTTTCTTCCAAATGCTGTTTTAACGCATCTCTATCGCTTTCCAACACTATCAATGTATATTGATGGTAAACGTGTGTGGAAAAATCAGACACAGCTGGCGTAACCAAATGTTCACATTCTGCAAATGCAGCATTGTAATACTGCGCCGCTTGTTGACGAGCAGAAATGTATTCGTCCAAATGCTTTAATTTAATAGAAAGAATTGCAGCCTGAATGCTGTCTAAACGCGAGTTTACTCCTATGTGGTCGTGATAATAACGCACTGTCATTCCATGGTTGACCAAAGAGCGAATATGAGTTGCTAATTCATCATCATTGGTGAAAATTGCTCCTCCATCTCCGTAAGCTCCAAGGTTTTTAGAGGGGAAAAAAGAAGTACAACCTATATGACCAATCGTTCCTGCTTTTTGTTTTTTGCCATTACTAAAGATATAATCTGCACCTATTGCTTGGCAATTATCTTCTATAACATACAAATCATGCTCTTCGGCAATTTGCATAATTTCTTCCATATTGGCTGCTTGCCCAAAAAGGTGAACCGGAACAATAGCTTTTGTTTTCTTGGTTATCGCTTTACGAATAGCTTCGGGATCAATGTTAAATGTATCTGGAAACACATCAACTAAAACGGGCGTTAAACCCAACAAAGCAATAACTTCTGCTGTAGCAATAAAGGTAAAGGAAGTGGTAATAACCTCATCCCCTGGCTTAAGTCCTAATGCCATCATGGAAACCTGCAAAGCATCTGTTCCGTTTCCACAAGGAATTACATGCTTGCATCCCAGGTAATTTTCTAAATTGCTTTGAAACTCTTTTACAGCTGGTCCATTAATAAAAGCTGTTGATTCAACAACCTCTGCTATTGCTTGCTGAACTTCGCTTTCTATCTTTTTATACTGACCATGAAGGTCAACCATTCGTATCTCTTTCATTTGGTATTATTAAAGTATCAATTATCAGGGCACAAAGATAAAATTTTTGCTAAGAAAAATAGCGTTTTCCGTTAAAATATCTGCTGAAGACATCCTTTTTTAAAAGAAAAAAAATGCTTGATTTTTGCACTTATGCGCAGTATTAGCTTATCTTTGTCGAAAATAATAAATTCCGTTGTTTTATAACAAATTTGAAATCTTTTAGTTATAAGACATAAAAAGCATCTACTATAATGAAGAAAATATATCTTAGTGTTTTTATATTTCTTTTTCTCTTTCAGGCAAAAGCTCAAGTAAATGTTGCTGATTCTGTTATTGCCACCCCTATGTTTCAAATAAACTATGGTGTTCAGCTTCCTGGTGGAGATTTGGCTGAGAGATTTGGTATGGGTCAAGTTACAGGACTTAATTTTTTCTATAAAGACCGTTCTAATTGGCTTTACGGTTTGAATTTCACCTATGTTTACGGTAATAACGTAAAAAATGAAGCAGATATTCTTTCGAATATTTACACTTCCGACACTTCCATCATTGATGGAAATGGTGCATACGCTGAAATCCACATGTACCAAAGAGGCTATTATATTTCTTTAATGGGGGGAAAGCTTTTCCCTGTTTTCGGACCAAACCCAAATTCAGGAATTACTGTTTTAGGTGGTTTTAGTTTTATGCAGCACAAAATCCGTATTGAAAATCCTGAAAATGTCGCTTATCAGGTTGTCGGAGACTATGTAAAAGGCTACGATCAATTATCCAACGGCATTGGCTTAACACAATATATCGGATACACTTATCTGGGAAACAACCGTGTAACTAGCTTCAGCATTGGTTTTGAATTTACACAAGCCTGGACAGAATGTCGTAGGGATTATGATTTTGTAAGTATGCAAAAAATTGATGATCAGCGATTAGATTTATTATACAGCTTGAAAGTTTCCTGGATACTTCCTCTCTACCCTCGTGCATCAACACAATTTTACTACTAATGCGCTTTTTCTATACCTTAGGCATATTATTATATTGGTTTGCTATTTGGCTTGTTTCTCCTTTTATGAATAAGGCAAAAAAGACATTGCAAGGAAGAAAAAACTGGAAAAAAGACTTACAAAATAATTGGAAGAAAACAAAAAAAACCTATTGGTTCCATTGTTCTTCATTGGGTGAATTTGAACAAGCAAGACCAGTTTTGGAACGCTTAAAAGAACAAAAAGACATTGCCGTTTTTCTGAGTTTCTTTTCTCCTTCCGGATATGAAATCAGGAAAGATTATGCTTTTGCGGATTATGTTTGCTATTTACCCGCTGATACCCCTCGAAATGCAGCTGATTTTATAAAGATTGTTCAGCCAGATATTGCGGTTTTTGTGAAATATGAGTTTTGGTATAATTATATTTATCAAACGCATAAAAAGAAGATTCCTCTCTACTATTTTTCTGTTATTTTTCGACCTTCCCAGCATTTTTTTAAATTTTGGGGAAAATGGTTCGTAAAACACTTGCAGATGATAAATCAGCTTTTTGTACAGAACGAAACTTCTGTTGAATTAGCCAAAAAAATAGGCTTAAAAAATATTCGTCTTTGCGGCGACACTCGCTTCGACAGGGTTTTTTCCATTGCTCAAAACCCCAAAGACTTTCCTTTTATT
The DNA here is from genome assembly GCA_964550505.1 of uncultured Prolixibacteraceae bacterium. Classification (GTDB taxonomy): domain Bacteria; phylum Bacteroidota; class Bacteroidia; order Bacteroidales; family CAZJZP01; genus CAZJZP01. The sequence continues at coordinate 5,728 of CAZJZP010000121.1, forward strand.
CCAGATTTTATTGATGGGAAAAAATGCATACTGATGGGAAGCAGCTGGTTGCCAGATGACAAAATGATGGCTGCTGTTTTTCAAAAATACAAAGGAAAAACAAAGCTGATTATTGCACCTCATCATACAGATGAAAGCAGAATTAAACAAATAGAAAGCCTTTTCCCTGACTCCATTTGTTTTACCAATATTCAGAAAGAAGGATTAAGCAAAGAAGACAAGGATAAAGAGGTAATGATTATCGATACCATAGGAATTTTGTCCTCATTGTATCGCTATGCTGATGTAGCTTTTATCGGAAATGGTTTTGGCAGTGGAATCCACAACACTTTAGAAGCTGCTGTTTACGGTTTGCCTTTGGTTTTCGGTCCTCATTATCATAAATTCCAAGAAGCGGTTGATTTAGTTGAAAAATCCGGAGCATTTAGCTTCAGTAATCCAGAAACATTAGATGAACACCTTAACAATCTTCTTTTTAATCAAGAGAGCTATGAGAATGCATCTTCTGTCTGTAAAGAATACGTGCAACAAAACCTTGGCGCTACTGAAAAAATTGTATCTGTAATTCTAAAAGAGAATTTCGATTAAATCGCTTTCAATTTGTCCCGGACTGATTGGACGACTATGTATTTTCTTTTCCTCATCTAATAAGAAATAACTTGGTGTTTGCCAAATATGATACTCTTTTGCTGCTTTTGATTGAAAGGC
>CAZJZP010000121.1:6535-7738 GCA_964550505.1 uncultured Prolixibacteraceae bacterium
GGATGTCAAAACGGTTGTTTTATCCCAACTTAAAGAATTATCTGTTTTTAAAGAGATATTTTCCTTATTAAAAATGACATCCAAGAAAGTGCTGTCGTTTAGGATTAGGCGATAAATTCCTTTTACTGCAGACGTGTCAAGTTGAAAACTAATTTTTCCATCTTTTAGCAATGCGGAATCTATTGGCATAATTGCTGCGCCACGTTGTAATCCAAGATATATCTGATGACCTTCCTCAACTCCTTGAATTTCAACATCAACAGAATAGTTTTCTTGTGCATTTAGGCTAAATGCTATTATAAAAAAACAAACGAAAAGTGTAATTTTTTTAATCATAAGTCCTTTTTAAAAAGAGATAGATTCCTTAATTTTATAACAAAAAATGGCTGTTGCCACAGCAGCATTAAGCGATTCTGCCTGGTTTTGAGCAAGGGAAGACGAAGGGATGCTGATTTTTTTATGTACTATCGACGCAATTTCATCACGAATTCCATTTGCTTCATTGCCAATAAGCAATATTCCGCTTTTAGGAAAAGCATCTTTTTCTATTGTTTCCCCTTCCATAAAACTGCCTAAAATCTTTGTTTTTTGTGCATAAGCAAGCAATTTTTCTTGCAATTCTATATAGTGTAGTTGAACTCTTGCTAATGAACCCATGCTTGACTGAACAACTTTAGGATTGTATGCGTCAACACAATCTGATGAACACAAAATATGCTTAAATCCAAACCAATCAGCTGTGCGAATAATAGTGCCCAAATTTCCTGGGTCATTAATTCCATCTAAGGCAAGAATCCATTCTGTTTCAATCGTTTTTTCAGAAAAAATATTTGTGGGTATAGAAAAAAGAGCAATCGCTTTATTTGGATTGTTTTGATTGCTTAAGCGAGAAAGTTCTTTTTGTGTAATTTCCACCAATTCTATGTCGCGATATTCATCAAAAAGCGAAACTTCTGTTGTAAATAGTTTTTTTACTTCCATGCCTGATTGCAGAAGATCAAGAATAAGCTTAACTCCTTCGGCAACAAATTCCCCGTTTTGCTTTCTGTTTTTTTTCAGTTTAAGGGAATGAATATATTTTATTTCGTTTTTTGTCAGCATAATAATTACAAAAATACAGGAATTTTATAATATTTTGTAGTATTATTAAAAGATTTTGATACTCTAAGAAATGCTATTTTTTGTGGAGAGAAAAAACAGCTT
>CAZJZP010000122.1:0-121 GCA_964550505.1 uncultured Prolixibacteraceae bacterium
GCATGGGGAAATTGTTTTGGTAAAATAGATATTCAATAAGCTTATAGATTAAAAAGAAAATGTACCTTTTTCCCATAAAAAAGCCCTTTGCGCTTCAGCACAAAGGGCTTTTATGATTAAT
>CAZJZP010000122.1:221-7670 GCA_964550505.1 uncultured Prolixibacteraceae bacterium
ATTACTTCTCCTGTTTCATAATGCTTAGCATATTGCTTTAATAATTCTGGTTCTCTTGCCCAATTTTTCTACATTTTGTCAATCAATTCTTTTTTCAACCAATCAAAAGCATCATTCTGATTATATTTAATTTCAGGCCTCAGCAATGCTTCCATATCACCTGAAAAGTCTGCACTATTTTCTTTTTCCTCAATGTTTAATAGGAATTCTTTTTTACTTGGAGGCCTTTTGCCTGTGGCAAAAGAAGTGTATTCCCTATAACAAGCGATGATTTGCTCATAGTTCAAATCAATATGTTTTCGTGAATAATCTAAATCAAATAAATCTCTACCTTTGCTTCTTTGATACAGTGCCCTAAGTTTTGTTCCCAAAAGTTCATTAATATTGTAAGTCTTAATATTTGCATTGCCTGAAAACCATTCACTTTCTATGTTATAGGGAAAGTCAACCCAATCAAGCACGTGAAAATGTTCTTTGCAGTTAATTTCTAATTTCAACCGCATCCTTATCTCTTCATATTCCGAAGTAAAACGATACAATGCTTTCGCTCCATGTCCTCTTACTTGAGTTTTTCTGGGCTCTTCGAAGAAGCTTATAACCTCATTTAATCTTTCCATTATCGGTTTTATAGGACCTTCTTTAATTTGCACCAAATCAATATCCTCAGAATAGCGTGGAGCAGGGGTAAGATAGAGCTTATGTAGTGCTGTTCCTCCTCTGAATGCAAGGTTTTCACGCAAGAAATCATCTAAAAATATTTCAACCAAAGTTCTAGAAATAATCAAATCCTGTTCAACTTGTGAAAACTCTTTCCAAGGTGCGTGTTCCTGCCATTTTGCAATATATGGTTTAGGAATCATAAATCGCTTTCTAATTTTACATTAATATCAATTTTCCATCTATTATCAACGGCTCCTGCTTTTTCTTTCGGTTTTGGAGATAGCAAAACAGGAAAAAACTTACTTGATTTTAGATTAGCATAAATCAATTCTTGGGAATTCTCATTAATTTCAAGCTCTTCTAGTAAAAACCCAAATCGTTGCAAAGTGCTTTTATTTGGGTACCATTCCAAAAGTTCTTCCATGTCAGCTCTTGTTAGTTCTTCCGCTAACTCCTCAATGCATGCAAGCATTCTGTTTATTCCTCCAAGCTTTGTTTGATGATGTATTAAGTCAACAATTGTCAGCGCAGGGCTTGAAATTTTATAAATTCCTGCATCAGATTTTTTTAACTGGATATTTTTATCTGGCCAGTTTCTTGTTGTGAAAAATCGGATATCTATTGTGTTTTTTGATATATCATTGAATTTTGGTTGGTCTGTTATCAAATAATCTCTCTGAACTTGTTGATGGCTCGCTCCATGTATTTTTGCAGCAGAGAATAAGCCAATGTAATAGCTTCTATTAAGATATTTAAATAGCTTTTCACAATAAAGCTGTATCGGGATTTTTTTTGACGTAGAATATCTAGGAGTAATAATCAAATAAAATCCTTTACGTAGATTTATAACTTCTCCTTTTTCCGATAACCTGTGTAGCTCGAATTTTAATGAATTGGCGGTACCATCAGTAGCCTTTGAAATCTCATCAACTGAGAATGAATAGCTCTCAATGGATAGCAAGTATTTTATATATTCTTTCGCATTCATATTAAGAAAATATTCGACAAAAGTATCAAATTAAACTAATATTCTCAAATTATTACTAAGTTTTCTTTGTGCAATGGAGAAAACAACTCTTTTAAAAATTTCTGACGTGGGTTAGCCTGCGGGATTTTTAAATGTGTTGTTTGTGGGTGCGCATTGCACGGCTCTCTTAGTATGAAACACAACATCTTAGAATTTTATTCATTGTTTTTCAACAAAAATAGCTATAAAAGGAATAAATATACCCAGTTTTCTATAAAATTATTAAATGCAAGGGTAAAATAATGAATAAAATGGTGTTGAAGGATGTCGTTTGCCTGCTATGGGAATTGTATTTTTTGCTTTTTAGTTTTTTGTTGGTTTCTGTTTTGGTTTTATAAAAATAAGCGTATTTTTTTGTCATATTTTAGCTTTCTATAAAAAACTGCTTAATTTTTCCCATAAAAAAGCCCTTTGCGCTTCAGCACAAAGGGCTTTTATGATTAATACATCTTTTCTATTTCAAGCCGTTTATTTTTAAAAAATAATTAATATCCGGCTCTTGTCCTCTAAACGTAGTGTAGGCTTCCATTCCTTCCCATTTTGAATTACCGGCAAGGATATATTTTCTGAAATCCGCTGCAATTTCTTTATTGAAAATATCTCCTGACTCTTTAAATGCCATAAAAGCATCCGCATCCAAAACTGCTGCCCACTTATACACATAATATCCTGCGGCATAAGAGCCACTTAATAAATGGGAGAAGTTTGTTGTACGGTATCTTGGGAAAATTTCAGGAATTAAACCAATACGTTCCATACTTGCCTTTTCAAAAGCATTTACATCCGTATTTTTATCCACATCTGTTGCAGTATGCCAGTCTAAATCAAGAATAGATGCCGCTAAATATTCTAAATTCATAAAACCTTGATTGAAATAACTGCTTTTTTGGATTTTTTCAATCAATTCATCAGGCATTACTTCTCCTGTTTCATAATGCTTAGCATATTGCTTTAATAATTCTGGTTCTCCTGCCCAATTTTCCATTATTTGTGATGGTAATTCAACAAAATCCTGTGGAACACTTCTGCTAGTGCGGGAATACTTCCCATCAGCGAAGAAATTATGCAAGGCGTGACCAAATTCATGGAAATAGGTTCTTGTTTCATCCCAGCTAAGCATTGCAGGCTTATCTCCCACCGGACGGGTGAAATTCATCACTATGGTTACAATAGGATTGACTTTTTTGCCTTCTGCATCATAATATCCCCTTCTATAAGTTCCACACCAAGCTCCGCTTCTTTTTCCCGGACGTGGATGTGGGTCAATATATAATAATCCCAGTGAAGATTCATCGGCATCAAACAACTCATAAGCTTCTACTTCCGAATGATAAACAGGAACTTCAGTACGCTTTTCAAAACTCAAACCGTATAATTTATTACACAAGGTGAAAATGCCTTCCCTTACATTATCCAGGGTCAAATAAGGTTTTATTTCATCTTCGTTCAAATCATATTCTTCTTTACGTAGGATTTCAGCATAATACCACCAATCCCATGCTTCTAATTTCTCGCCTTTGCCTTCTCTGTCCATTATTTTTTGCAAGGCATCTCTTTCTTCTTTGGCTTTATCAAGAGCTGCATCCCAAACTTTATATAAAAACTCATAAACATTCTCTGGTGTTTCTGCCATTTGATCAGCAATAAAATAAGCGGCATAATTTTCATAGCCTAATATAGCAGCCATTTTGTTTCTTAGGCTGACTAATTCAGCAAAAAGTTCTTTATTGTCATATTCATTATCGTTATCTCCTCTGTTGACATAAGCCAAATAAAGTTCTTTACGCAAAGCTCTTTTTTCTGAAAATTGCAAAAACGGAATCCAGCTTGGTTTGGCAAGTGTAAAAACCCATTTCCCTTCCATATCGCGATTTTTGGCTTCTGCTGCTGCTGCAGTTCTCACATCATCAGGTAATCCTGCAAGATCTTCTTCCTTTTCAATAATAAGAACATAATCTGCATTTTCAGCCAATAAATTCTCTCCTAATTCCAAAGAGACGACAGCCATTCTTTCTTTAATCTCTTTTAGCTCTTCTCTTTTAGCTTCTTCTAAAGCAGCACCATTTCTTGCAAAATCCTGATAGATTTTTTCCACCACTTTCAATTGCTCCTTATCCAGATTTTCCTTTTCTTTATTATCATACACCTTTTTAATACGAGCAAATAAATCTTGATTAAATAAAATCTCATTTTCATGAGCAGTAAGCATTGGGATAATTTCCATTGCTAATTCTTGTAATTCCGGCGAACTCTCTGCACTTCGAAGACCTGAAAAAACAGGACTAATTCTTCGAAATATAGCTCCGCTCTGATCGTAAGCAAGAATAGTATTTTCGAAATTCGGCTCTTCTTCATCTGCAATAATGGCTTGAATTTCTTCATTTTGTTGCTTTATTGCTTCCTCATAAGCCGGTTTGTAATGTTCCAATTTGATTTCGTCAAAAGGCGGAACACCAAAAGGAGTGTCAAATTCCGTAAAAAATGGATTGTCTTTCATTTCATCTTTTTTTGAATTGCACGCTATCAAAACAAATGATAGGAAAATTGCAAAAATGATTGTTTTCTTCATTTCGTTAATGTTTAAGTATGTATTTTTTTAAAAGAACAAGTTTAACACAGCATATCAAGCACTTGAAATACTGCTTTATTGTTACACGAGGCAATAATACGAAGAAATACTTAAAAAAGAAAAAAAAGGAAGATTGTTTGCTAATAATTCGTTATGGCTGCTTCAACAACTTCCGAATTGCTTCTTTATTATTAATATGTGTGATGTTTTTCCCTTCAGGAGTGTAAAGCAAATCTATTCTATCAGCATAATGTTCAAAGACTTTATTTCTAACCACTTTAAGTGTTGAATTCAGCATTTTATTGTCTTCGGTAAAAGCTTCATCAAGGATTGCAACAGCAGCAGGCAACCATCTGTCTGGAAACATCGCATCATATTTCCCTCCTTTTTTATAAGCATTGATTTCTTCCTGCAAAATTTTCAAGGCTTCCTCAGCTGCTTTTTCTGAAGAAAAATCCAAAGAAGATTTTGTCAATGCAGTTTTTAAGGCAGCAACATTTGGTACGATAAATCCAGTGGTATATGGACTCTGTTCATTGTATAAAACACATTGGTCGATAAAGGGAGATTGATCGATAATCGCTTCCTCAATACCTTCAGGACTGTACTTTTCTCCGTCATTTCCGACAAGTAAGCTTTTAAAACGACCTAAAACGTATAAAAATCCATCCTTATCCATATATCCCATATCTCCGGTATAAAGCCAGCCGTCTTTGATGGTTTCAGCTGTTGCTTGTGGGTTTTTCCAATACCCCAGCATTACATTTTCCCCCTTGACAATAATTTCTCCTTTTTCTCCAACAGCTAGTTCTTTATTATTTTCGTCCACAATTTTCAATTCTAAATACTTCACAAGTTTACCAGAAGAACCAAATTTGATAGATGCTAATGAATTGGAAGAAATTACGGGAGCGGCTTCTGACAATCCATAACCTTGACACATCGGAATTCCAATAGCATAAAAGAATTTTTGCAATTCTATATCCAGTAAAGCTCCGCCGCCGATAAAAAACAGCAATTCATTACCAAAACCAGCACGAATTTTCTTATAAATCAATGCGTCAAAAAACCACAATAAGGGTTTTAAAAAAAAGCGAAATCCTTTGCCTCTGTTATATCCTAAGCCATTGTGTAAATAAGATATCCGAAGAGCAAAAGCAAACAGTTTTTTAGTGAAATTTCCTTTATTATTTATCTGTGTTTCTATGTTTTTACGGAAATTTTTTGCTAAAGCTGGAACACTCATCATCAAATGCGGTTTCACTTCATTGATGTTTTTCGGAATATTTTTAAGTGTTTCCAAGGCGGTTTTTCCCATTTCTAAGGAAGCAATAGAAGCTCCATTGTACATAAAACAATACAAACAAGTAGTATGCGCAAAGGCATGATCCCAGGGAAGAATAGTAAAAGTACGGTAGTTTTCATCAATGCTCATTAAAGTATTGGATTGCACTACGTTAACAGCATAATTCTTCTGGCTAAGCATAATGCCTTTTGGGTCGGCAGTTGTTCCCGATGTATAAGAAATATTTGCTAAATCCTCTGGCTGAACCGACTGCCATCGTTTATCAAAAGAAGCTTTTTCTTTTTGCAAAAACTGCTCTCCTTTCTCCAGAATTTCATTCCAGTAATAATCTCCTTGTTCTTTCTCTGATTCGGCATCCATAAAAATTATTCCTTTTAAAGCAGGCAAAGAAGAACGAATCTCTTTTAATTTCGGTGCTTGAGAGGCGGAAAGGATAATATAAGAAGATTCGGAATGCTCTAAACGAAAGGATAAATCGGGTTTTGGATCTAATTTTATCGACAAAGGTACGCTGCACGCTCCTGCATAAAAAATGCCTAATTCCGCAATTAACCATTGGTTTCTGCCTTCGGATAAAATGGCAATTCGATCGCCTTTTTCAATTCCCAACGCCATTAAACCAGCTGCAAAACGAAAGACTTCTTTATGTATTTCCTTATAAGTAGAAGGGATAAATACTCCATCGCGTTTTTCCAATAAAAACGGATTGTCAGCAAATTTGCTGACACTCTTTTCAAATAACTCAACTAATGTACGCATAGGCTTTTGCTTTGTCCAAAAATACAAAAAAAAATAGTGTAGCAAAATTTATTATTATACTCTTTACTTTTTATATCTTTGCAAAGATAACTAAGAAATGTATTGTTAAAAATTAATCAAAAAAGCTATGAAAAATTTACTCATTATTTCATTATTTATGCTGTTTACTATTGTTGCTTACAGCCAACAAACAATGGAAGAAATCTATGGAAATAGTCCTATCTCTGCAGAAAACTTCTCTCAAATTACAACCAAATCAGCTAAAGGAGCTGTCGGCATTCCTTTCTACACAGGATTTGAAACAGGAAGTTTAGACACTTGCTTTAGTTTTACATCAAGTGTTGGAACAGGAAGATATTTTATACTTCAGGATTCTACAAATAGTTGGGGAACAACAACAGCGCAAAGTGGTTTATATTATTTTGTCATGGATTGTAATCCTACTGGCTTAAACAGAAACGACTTGGATTTACATCTTGATTTAGCTGGAGAAACGCAAGTTATTCTTTCTTTTTGGTGGGCTGATTTCAACGACGAAACCCATGCTGAAGATGGGGTTTGGATTTCAGATGATGGGATTTCTTTTACAAAAATAATTGATTTAAACGGAGGAAGTTACCCAGATTTACAGTGGAATTATTTTGAAATTGATTTAGATTCAGCTGCATTAGCAAATGGGATTAGCCTTAGTAGTAATTTTGTTATTCGCTTTTCACAGTATGATGATTACTGGATTCATGGAGGAAATGACGGTCACCTTTATGACAACATAAACGTTTACGATCCAATAATAACTGACATTGGTTCCACAAACTTTAACACAGACTTACAAATTTACCCTAATCCTGTTACGGATTTTTGTTCTATTACATACAACATCAAAGAAGAATCGCAAATTGATATTCAAGTATTTGATATTTTAGGTAAGCTTTGTTATTCCCATAGTTTGTTAAAAGCTAACAGTGGAAGCTACAGAGAAAACCTTGACTTTTCTCTTTTTGAATCAGGTTTGTATTTGCTAAAATTGAAAATAAATGATAATACAACTGTCCATAAGATTATAAAACAATAAAAAGAAATTATCTCATTATCAAAAAGGCAGCACTTTACAGTCTGCCTTTTTTTATT
>CAZJZP010000123.1:0-7647 GCA_964550505.1 uncultured Prolixibacteraceae bacterium
CGGCATAAGTAAGCGATAAATTAAATTCTTCGCCTAGGGTGTTTGCCAGTGTTTCTATATTGTCAACAAAATGCAGGCTATTTTTCTCATGCCAAAATTCACCTTTATATTCTTTTGCTGCAATCTTATGCAAAAAACTTTCTCCATCATGACCAAAAGGAGAATGACCCAAGTCGTGACCTAAAGCAATAGCCGCACTTAATTCAGTATTTAGCCCCAAGTAATCGGAAATGGTTTTAGTGATTGCAGAAACATGGTTAACATGCTCTATTCGTGTACAAATATGATCATTTGTGGTAGCAAAGAAAACCTGTGTTTTATGCTTCAATCTTCTATATGCTTTGCTGTGAAGTATTCTATTAAAATCCCTAGAAAAGTCGGAACGAATATCTTCTTCTTTCCTATAAAGCGTTTTTTTTCTGCTAATAGCCTTTTCCCATTTAGAATAATTTTCATTACAAGCTTCGCTGGATAATCCTTTTTCTTTCATTAGTCGTCTAAGTTTTGGTATCTGGAGTTCATGCTTTTATACTCTGGTATTACTTCTTTCATCTTTCTAATTAACAGCTCTTTGTCTTTTCTTATTTCAAGCATTTCTTGCAATTGCAAACGGATGTTTTCTAGCGCATATTCTTTAACTTTGGCGCGCATTATTTTTTCATGATAGGTTGGTAAATGTTCTTCTTTGTTGTTTAGTAATTCTTCATATAATTTTTCTCCGTCTCTAAGACCTGTAAATTGAATTTGAATATCTTTCCCTAATTCAAGACCGGAGAGTTTAATCATTTTTTTAGCCAAATCCAGTATTTTCACTGATTCTCCCATATCAAAAATAAAAATCTCACCTCCTTCTCCCATAACTCCAGCTTCGATAACCAATTGACAGGCTTCTGGAATAGTCATAAAAAAACGTGTAACATTTGGATCAGTAACTGTAATTGGACCACCTTTTTCAATTTGTTTTCTAAATAAAGGAATAACAGAACCATTTGATCCCAGTACATTTCCAAAGCGAGTGGTAATAAAAGCTGTTTTGTTTAATTGATTGAGGGTTTGGGTATATATTTCGGCCAAACGTTTACTTGCACCCATCACAGAACTGGGATTAACAGCCTTATCAGTAGAAACCATAATAAATTTCTTTACGCCAAACTCTACAGCTAAATCAGCTAAATTTTTCGTACCAAAAACATTAGTATTAACAGCTTCAAAAGGATGTTGCTCCATTAGAGGTACATGTTTGTATGCCGCAGCATGAAAAAGCATGTCAATTTTATGCGTATTGAAAATTTCCCGAATTCTCTCTTTATTGGTAATATCTGCAATAATAGTTTGGTATGGAGCAATTCCTTTTTGATTATGTAACTCCATATCAATATCGTAAAGGGCAGATTCTGCTTGATCTACACAAATTAAAATTTCAGGTTCTAATAAAACGATTTGTCGCATCAACTCACTTCCGATGGAACCTGCTGCACCACTTAACAGAATTGTTTTCCCTCTGATTTCTTTCTTTAAATGTTCTTCTTCTAGCTTTATTTCAGCTCTGTCTAATAAATCTTCAATTCTTACTTGTTTTATCTGACGATAACTTAACTCCCCGTTAATCCATGTTTTAACAGGTGGTACAATCATAGGGTTGATGTTGTAGGAAAGACATTCTTCAATAATCTGCTGTTTCCTTTTTTTATCCAAATTTTGGATAGAAAGAATAAGTTGATCGACATCATTAGTACTTAATAATTCTCCCATTTTAGAAGAATGATAAATAGGGATACCTTCCAAGGTCTTTCCTTTTTTATGCGAATCGTCATCTAAAAAGGCAATTACCTTGTATTTAGTTCCCATATCCCTGTCTAAAGAACGCTTTGTTATCAGTCCGGATTCTCCGGCTCCATAAATGATAATTCTTGATTTCTCTTTATTGGGATTATTCAGTTCTAAATAGCTTAATTTCACAATAACACGAAAAGCCATCATCAACAAGGCGGAAATAAAGAAATCCATAATAATAATGGAAAAGGGGAAAATATAAGTTCCGTCAAAAAAATGGAAGTTGATAAGATTAATGGCAATAAAGCAAAGGCTACCGCTAAATAGTACGATAATTATCCGAACTGCATCGAAAGTGCTGGTATATCTTATAATTCCCGCATAGGTTTTGGAAATTAAAAAGCTGATTCCTCTAATAGCAACTGCTAAAAGTAAAATATAATCTAGTTTCTGAAATTCATGTGCAGGGATATTAAAGTCAAAACGGATGAGAAATGACAATAAGAAAGATGTAATTACAATAAATACATCAATACAAAGTATTATCCAACGCGGGACATTTTTTACGGTAAACTTCATTCATTATTTGCTTTAAAAGATGCACTCACAAAAACAACTCCATTATGATGTTTTTGTCTTCTTTTTATTCTTTGTTTTTTCCTTGGTAATCGTTATTTTCAAGTTTTCAGATTTACCATCATGATCCATACGAATATTGTCATTTTTTGATAATTCTTCATTGAGAATAGACTCTGAAAGAGGATCTTCAATATATTTCTGTATAGCTCTTTTCAGCGGTCTTGCTCCGTAATTAGCATCCCAACCACGTTCAAGAATAAAATCTTTGGCTTTAGTACTAAGCTTAATTTTATAGCCAAGTTCTTCAATTCTTTTAAACAGATGGCGAAGTTCAATATCAATAATTTTGTGTATATCTTCTCTTTCCAAAGAGTTAAAAATAATTACATCATCAATACGATTTAAAAACTCAGGAGCAAAGGTCTTCTTTAATGCATTTTCAAGCACACCTTTGGTGTGGGAAGCTTTGGATGAAGCTCTAGCTTGCGTACTAAAACCAACACCATCTCCAAAATCTTTTAATTGACGCGTTCCAATATTGGAAGTCATAATAATGATAGTATTTTTAAAATCTACTTTTCTACCATAACTATCTGTTAAAAGACCATCATCAAGTACTTGCAACAAAATATGGAAAACATCGGGATGCGCTTTCTCAATTTCATCTAAAAGAATAACAGAGTAGGGGCGTCTGCGAACTTTTTCGGTAAGTTGACCACCTTCTTCATAACCAACATAACCAGGAGGAGCTCCTACCAATCTGGAGACAGCAAATTTCTCCATATATTCACTCATGTCGATACGGATTAAGGCATCGTTGTTATCAAAAAGGAAGTTGGATAGTGTTTTAGCTAAATGTGTCTTCCCAACACCAGTTGAACCAAGGAAAATAAAAGTGCCAATTGGTTTATTTGGGTCTTTCAATCCAACTCTGTTTCTACGAATTGCTTTTGCAATTTTATCAATTGCATCATCTTGACCAATAACATTAGCTTTGATTTCCAAGTCCATATTTATCAAGCGCTTGCTTTCACTTTGAGCGATACGTTTGACAGGAACGCCAGTCATCATAGCTATGACTTCAGCTACATTTTCTTCGTCCACTTTTTCTCTTTTAATTTTGGATTCTTCTTCCCACTTTCTACGTGCTTTCTCCAAACTTAATTGCAAGGCTTTTTCTTCATCGCGGAAAGTAGCAGCTTCTTCAAATTTCTGGCTTTTGATAGATTGGTCTTTTTTCTCTTTTGCCTCATCAATTTTCTCTTCTATTGCAATAATCTCTGGCGGAACCTTGATATTTTTAATATGCACTCTCGAACCTGCTTCGTCAAGCGCATCAATTGCCTTATCAGGCAAACAGCGATCACTGATATATCTGTTGGACAAAGAAACACAAGCACGAATAGCATCGTCGGTATATTGTACCAAATGATGATCTTCGTATCTTCCTTTGATATTATTTAATATTTCTATAGTTTCGTTAAAATCGGTTGGTTCAATCATGATTTTTTGGAATCTACGTTCCAAAGCACCATCTTTTTCGATGTATTGACGGTATTCATCCAAGGTTGTAGCACCAATACATTGCAAATCACCTCTTGCCAATGCTGGTTTAAACATATTGGAAGCATCCAATGAGCCTGAGGCTCCGCCGGCACCGACAATGGTGTGAATTTCATCAATAAACAGGATAATATCATCGTTTTTCTCTAATTCATTGAGAACAGCTTTCATTCTTTCCTCAAATTGTCCGCGATATTTTGTCCCTGCAACTAATGAAGCCAAGTCAAGCGTAACAATTCGTTTGTAAAACAAAGCCCTGGAGACTTTACGATTGACGATGCGTAGGGCTAATCCTTCGGCAATGGCTGATTTACCAACTCCAGGTTCACCAATAAGAATGGGATTATTTTTCTTTCTTCTGGAAAGAATTTGAGCAATACGTTCTAATTCTTCTTCTCTTCCAACAACAGGATCAAGACGGTTTTCTTCGGCTGCTAAGGTAAGGTCGCGACCAAAATTATCTAGTACTGGTGTTTTGGATTTAGTGCTACCAGGTCGTTTTGCTGTCCCACCACCGCCACCACCAAAAGGAGTTGCAGCTTCATCGTCGCCTTCGCCACCCATTGACATATCAGCTCGTGGATTAAATTCAGAATAACCTGTTTTGCTATCTAGCATATTTTTTAATTCTTCTTTCACTAAAACATAATCAACTCCTTTTTTATTGAGGAGATTACTCACAACATTCATTTTATCCTTTAAAATAGCCAATAATAAATGCTCCGTTCCAATTAAATCACTCTTAAAATTGATAGCTTCCAGATAGGTAATTTTTAAGGCTTTTTCTGTTTGCTTAAGCAAAGGAATATTTTCCTGATTATGTGTAACTTCGCTATTGGAGCGGACCGTTTTTTCTATTTCTTTTCTTAAGATGTTTAAGTCAACACCTAAAGAAACAAGTAATTGCACTGCAACACCATGTCCTTCACGCAATATACCTAATAAAAGATGTTCTAAACCAATATAATCATTGTTTAGTTTTAAGGCTTCTTCGCGGCTATAAGATATAACTTCCTTAACTTGTTGTGAAAATTGAGCTTCCATAAATATTCAGTATTCTATTATTTCACCAAAATAAAGCATTTTTACATTAAAAAGCATTAAGAATACTGCTTTTTTTTTTCAACATTAAAGTGTTAGTAATAAAATTCGTATAAAATGTACGCTGTTAGCATAAAAAATTGTATTTTCGTACAACTTTAAATGCAGGGATACAGCAAATGTATCTAATTGGTTTATAAATAGATAAGAGATGCAAGAATTAGAGAATATTATTAAGGTCAACATAGAAGACCAAATGAAATCCGCATATATTGATTATTCAATGTCGGTTATTGTTTCAAGAGCCTTACCAGATGTACGTGATGGATTGAAACCTGTCCACAGACGTGTGTTATTTGGAATGCGTGAATTAGGTTTATTTGGAAACAAATCTTATAAAAAATCTGCCCGTATTGTAGGGGAAGTTTTAGGTAAATATCACCCTCACGGTGATTCTTCTGTTTACGACACTATGGTTAGGATGGCACAAGAATGGTCTTTACGCTATCCAATGGTTGACGGACAAGGTAACTTTGGTTCTATTGATGGAGATAGTCCTGCTGCCATGCGTTATACCGAGGCACGCCTTGAAAAAATTGCCGAAGATGTTATGGCCGACCTTGATAAAGAAACAGTTGATTTTCAATTGAATTTTGACGATTCTTTAGAGGAACCAACGGTTATGCCTAGCAAAATTCCTTATCTACTTATAAATGGTGTTTCGGGAATTGCTGTTGGTATGGCGACAAATATGGCTCCACATAATATCAGTGAAGTAGTTGACGGTATTATTGCCTATATCGATAATAGAGAAATTACTATTCCTGAATTAATGAAATTTATCAAAGCCCCTGATTTTCCAACAGGCGGAATTATCTACGGTTACGAAGGTGTTAAAGAAGCTTATGAAACGGGCAGGGGTCGCGTAGTAATGCGCGGAGAAGCAAATATTGAAGATGATGAAAACGGCAAATCAAGGATTATCGTAAATTCAATCCCTTATCAAGTTAATAAAGCCGAAATGATTAAGAAAACAGCTGAACTGGTTAATGAAAAAAAACTAGAAGGCATTTCTGATATAAGGGATGAATCAGATAGAAACGGCTTACGAATAGTTTACGAACTAAAAAGAGATGCTGTGCCCAATGTTGTTTTGAATAAGTTATACCAAATGTCAGCATTGCAAACTTCTTTCAGTATCAACAATATCGCTTTGGTTAATGGAAGACCAATGATGCTTAATCTGAAAGATATTATCCATTATTTTGTTGAACACAGACATGATGTTATTTTACGTAGAACACGATATGAATTAAAACAAGCAGAAAAACGTGCGCACATATTAGAAGGCTTACTCATTGCGTTAGATCATATTGATGAAGTTATTAAACTTATTCGTGCTTCTAAAACGGTTGATGAAGCCAGAGAAGCTTTAATGAATCGCTTTGAATTATCCGAAGAACAAGCCAGAGCAATCGTTGATATGCGATTGAGAGCGCTTACAGGATTAGAAAGAGACAAATTAAAAGCAGAATACGATGAGCTAATGAAGTTGATTGATTACTTAAAATCAATTCTTGCCGACGAAAGTTTGCAAATGAAAATTATTAGAGATGAGCTTCTTGAAGTAAAAGAAAAATATGGCGATGAAGCTCGTTGTGAAATCGTATATTCTGCTTCCGATTTCAAAATCGAAGATACTATTGCTGACGAGGATGTTGTAATTACAATATCTAATATGGGATACATCAAACGTACAGCATTAACAGAATATCGTCGTCAAAATAGAGGAGGAAAAGGAGCCAAAGCTTCTACTACGCGTAATGATGATTTCCTAGAATATCTTTTTGTAGCTTCTACACATAATTATATGCTCTTATTTACAGAAAAAGGTAAATGCTTCTGGATTAGGGTATTTGAAATTCCTGAAGGAACAAAAACCTCTAAAGGTAGAGCAATTCAAAACTTAATTAATATCGAACAGGATGATAGGGTAAAAGCCTTTATTAATGTCAAAAATCTTAACGATAAAGATTATATCAATAATAATTTTATCGTATTGTGTACTAAAAATGGTGTTATTAAGAAAACTTCTTTGGAAGCTTATTCCAGACCACGTCAAAATGGTATAAATGCCATTACCATTAGAGATAATGATTATTTATTGCAAGCCAAATTAACCAATGGCGAAAACGACATCATGCTTGCACTTAAATCCGGAAGAGCTATCCGTTTTAATGAAGAAAAAGTTAGACCAATGGGTAGAAATGCATCTGGTGTTAGAGGAATAACACTAGGAGGGAAGAAAGATGAAGTTATTGGCATGATTTGTATTGAAAATAAAGAAGAAAACGTATTGGTAGTTTCTGAAAAAGGTTATGGAAAACGCTCTAATTTAGACGATTACAGAATTACCAACAGAGGAGGAAAAGGTGTGAAAACCATCAATATTACCGAAAAAACAGGTTACTTGATTGCTATGCACAATGTTACTGATATGGATGATTTGATGATTATCACCAAACATGGTATTGGTATCCGTATGGCTATTGCTAATCTTCGTGTGATGGGAAGAGCAACTCAGGGAGTTCGTCTTGTTAACCTTAGCGATGAAGATGAAATTGCTTCTGTAGCAAAAATTATTATTGATGAGGAAGATGTAGAAGATTTAGAAATGAATGAAAATGATGC
>CAZJZP010000124.1:0-7613 GCA_964550505.1 uncultured Prolixibacteraceae bacterium
ATCAAATGCCCATGTCAAGACTTATACGAAATATTAATAAAAAAGTTTATTGTTTTTTTCCCAAATATTGAAGAAAGTCGGTTATAGTCCATGCATCATCAATTTTAAAATCACCTATAGCTTCTCTTCTTAATGATTTTAAATAGGCTCCATTTTCAAGTTTCTTCCCAAAATCATTAACAATACTTCTAATATAAGTTCCTTTTGAACATCTGATTGTAAACGCAATTTCAGGTAAAGAAATTGTGTTAATATCAAAAGAATAAACTTGAATCTCTCTTTGTTTGATTTCGGGGCTTTCCCCTTTTCTTGCTTTGTGGTATAGTCGTTGACCATTTAATTTAATTGCAGAATATACTGGCGGTGTCTGCAACTGAATGCCGATAAAAGATTTTGCAATATCAATTATCTTTTGTTCGCTAATAGAAGAGATATCAAATTTATGGTCAATTTCTGTCTCTAAGTCGAAAGAAGGAGTCGTTGCTCCTAAAACCATAGTGCCTGAATATGTTTTATCTAAATCGATTAATTGTGCAAATCTTTTAGTAGCTTTTCCTGTACAAACTATCATCAATCCACTTGCAAGAGGGTCTAAAGTGCCTCCGTGACCAACTTTAATCTTTTTAATTTGCAGTTTTTGTTTTATTACTGAACGAATTTTTTTTACTACATCAAAAGAAGACCAATGAATCTCTTTGTCTATTAATAATAATTCTCCTTCTATAAAATCAAATTCTTTTTTTTCCACTTAGATTTTATTTTGACTATAAAAAAGCTTTTTCTTATTTGGATTTCCCAAAGCTTATACTACAAAATAATAGAGTATTGCAGCGCTTCCGATTATTGCACAATAGAGTGCAAACCAAGTTAATTTACCCTTAGTAATAATTTTTATCATCCATTTGCAGGCAACAAAACCGGAAATAAAAGCAGCAAAAAACCCAACAATCAAATTTGTGAGATTACTGCTTTCACTAGTTAAATCAGCATCTTTTAAATCGATAAGATTTGCTCCGATAATGGGAATTAAAACCATTAAAAAGGAAAAGCGTGCAATTTCAGCCTTGTTATTTCCCAAAATCAAGCCAGTGGCAATGGTTGCTCCTGATCTTGAAATGCCTGGGATAACAGCTAATGCCTGAGCAATACCGATTATTATGGAATCTAAAAAGCCAATTGAACGGTTTTTTTTCTTAGCAAAATGTGAAATACTCAATAAAGAAGCTGTTACCAAAAGCATGGAGCCAACTAGTAAAATATTCCCAGAGAAGAGTGACTCCACTTCTTCTTTGAAAAACACACCTACTAAAGCAACAGGGAAAACAGAAATTAGCAGTTTGCTGATAAATTTCATTTCATCATCCCATTTAAAGCGAAATAAAGCTTTAAATAATCGAAGAATTTCTTTGCGAAATACTAAAACTGTGCTTAGAACAGTTGCTCCGTGAACCACAATAGTGAAACTCAAACTTTCTTCAATATCCACTCCAAGTATAAGTTTACCCAATTCCAGATGCCCACTACTACTAACGGGCAAAAATTCTGTTAAGCCTTGTATTATACCAAGGATTAAGGCTTCTATCCAATCCATTTTCTAGTATTATTCTTGAGTGTTTTCTTCTGTTTCTTTGTCACTTTCCCTGAGTGCTTTTGGACGATGCATGATAGCAACAATCTGCATTACATATCCAGCAATAACAAGAATTGGGGCAAGGGTAATTCTTCTATGACTAAAAATAGCTTCGTTGAAAACATTAGGGTCGTCTGATTTTCCACCAACCATAAGCAAAAATCCTAAAGCTGTTAATCCTAGTCCTATAAGGAGATAAATATAGTTTCTTCTGGAAAAGAGAAAAGCTGTTTTGTTTTCTGATTTTTTGTTTTTCATTATGTTATATTTAGTATTTTCAATTTTAAATTAAAACAATTGATCGGATCTTATTTTTAAATATTTTCTTACCGCAAAAGAAGTAGAAATCCAACTGATAATGATTCCTAAAAAGATAACAAAAATAAATAAGGCTAAAAAGAGATCAATGTCTTGAATGTCTTTTAATTCAGGTATTTGTTTTTGTAAAAGATATACGCTAATACCTATTAAAATAATGGCAAAAAGAGCTCCGATTATTCCGCTTAAAATACCTCTGCCAATAAAAGGTTTTCTGATAAAACGATGTGTTGCTCCAACCAATTGCATCGTCTTAATAATATATCGTTTAGAATATATTGCTAAACGAATGGTGTTATTAATAAGACCAATACTAATAATCAATATTAATAAGCCGAAAGACAAAATAAATAAACTGATTTTATGCACATTTTCATTCACTAAATGCATCAGGTTTTCTTGATAAAAGACTTGTTTTACAATTCCTTTGGCCATTAATTCATTTTCGATGCTTTGCATTTGTTCTACAGTTGCATAATCTGCTTTTAAATACACATTTATTGATGGTGGAATCGGAATATAGCCTAAAAACTCCACAAAATTGACATTCAAGTCATCCTTCATAATTTCGGCAGCATCTTCTCTTGTAATGTATTCCGTTGATTTCACGTATTCTTTTAGGTCTAATTGCTTTTGCATTTGGAGAATATCTGCCTCTTTCACGCTGTCTTTCATCATTACAGTAAGAGAAATGTTTTCTTTAACATGTGTGGAAAGTTTGTTCGCATTCATTATTAATAATGCAACAAAACCCAGTAGATATAAAACAAGAACAATGCTTATTGTTGTTGAAAAATAAGAAGTTCGTAAGCGTCTTTTTGATATTTTGTCTTCTCTAGCCATAGATTTTTTTTACGAAGCTAAATTAATAAAAAAAGCGGTAGTAATACCATCTCTTTTTTTATAAAAAACTCAGAAGACGTTTTTTTATTATATCAGGAGCCTGAAAAAGAAGTTGTTTTTTTCGCTGATACTACAAAAATAAGCAAAAGCGATTTTCAATATATAGTTGTAGAATCTGCTTATCTTTTATACTTTCGCAAAGAAATATTACAATGCGACGATGAATTATCTTCAACTCGAAAATATCAGTAAATCATACGGAGATTTAGAACTGTTTAATGACATCAGTTTTACTGTGAACAAAGGAGATAAGGTCGCACTTATTGCTAAAAATGGAGCAGGAAAAACAAGTTTATTGCATATTGTTACAGGAAAAGACATTGCAGACAGCGGAGATATTCTTATTTCCAAGGATATTGAAATAGGATATTTGGAACAAACGCCGGAATTTGATGAAACTAAAACTGTGTTGGAGGCGGTTTTTGATTCTTCAAAAAAAATAGTTTCAGCCATTAAAGCATATAATCAGGCACTAAAGCAAGAAAATCAGCAAAAACTCGATGTAGCCATTGAAACAATGAATCGATTGAATGCCTGGGATTATGAAAACACCATAAAACAAATACTTTCACGACTGAAAATTACGGAATTTGATAAAGAAATTTCCCTTTTGTCGGGAGGAGAGAAGAAAAGAATAGCTTTGTCACATGCCTTAATTAATGAAGCAGATTTATTAATACTGGATGAGCCGACAAACCATTTGGATCTGGAAATGATTGAATGGCTGGAAGAATACTTAAAAAAAACCAAGCTCAGCTTATTGATGGTTACCCACGATAGGTATTTTTTAGATAGAGTTTGTAATACGATTATTGAAATTGACAATAAAAGCCTTTACAAATACAAAGGGAACTATAGTTATTTCATAGAAAAAAGGAAAGAACGCATTGAAAACCTAAAAGCTAATATTGAAAAGGCTAAAAACCTATATCGTAAGGAATTAGATTGGATGCGCAGAATGCCTCAGGCACGAGCAACAAAGGCAAAAGCACGGATTGACTCTTTTTATGAAACAAAAGAAAAGGCGGGCATCAAGTTGGATGACAGAAGCCTAGATATTCAGATAAAAGCAAGTCGTTTAGGGAAGAAAATTCTGGAATTATACAATGTTCATCATAGTTTTGGTACAATAAAAATTGTGGATGATTTTTCCTATTTGTTTAAACGGAATGAAAAAATTGGAATTATTGGGAAAAATGGCAGTGGGAAAAGCAGTTTTTTGAATATTATCACAGGAGAAATAAAGCAGGATAAAGGGAGAATTGAACGGGGGGAGAGTTTGCAAATTGCTTATTACAAGCAAGAAGGAATACAATTTGACGAGGATAAACGAGTGATTGAAGTTATTAAAGATATTGCGGAATCAATCCAACTTAATAAAAATTCTACTATGTCGGCAGCAGCCTTTTTACGTTATTGGCTTTTCCCCGACAGTATGCATTATAACTTAGTTGCCACTCTCAGCGGAGGGGAAAAAAGACGTTTGTATCTGATGACGGTTTTGATGACAAAACCAAATTTCCTGATATTAGATGAACCCACCAACGATTTGGATATAATGACAATCAATGTGTTGGAAGATTATTTACGGAGTTTTGAAGGCTGTTTGTTGGTTGTTTCCCACGATCGATATTTTATGGATGAGGTGCTGGAACACGTTTTTGTTTTTGAAGGAGACGGGAAAATAAAGGATTTCCCTGGAACCTATACCCAATATAACGATTATTTAAATATCAAAAAAAGAGAAGAAAAACAAAAAGCGATAAAAAAAGAAAAACCCAAGCCAAAGCCTAAAGAAAAAACTCAAAAATTGAGTTATAAAGAGCAAAAAGAGCTAGAAACGCTGGATGAAGAAATTCCCAAATTGGAGGGAGAAAAAGCAGTATTGGAACAAGAGATGAGTTCCGGTTTATTAGAACAAGAAGAGCTATTTAAAAAATCCAATAGAATAGCAGAAATAATGGAAGTTATCGACCAAAAAACCCTGCGCTGGATGGAATTAAGTGAAATTGCAGAGCAGGGTTAAATAATAGATTTTTTCAAATGCCGTATTTTATATAAAACTTTTGTTTTTCATACAGCAAAAAACACATATAGCAATGGTAGAATTATTGTTTAATAAGTTTTTCTGTATGAACAATCCCATCGCAATTAATTTCTACCAAATAAACACCAGCTTTTTCAGTGAAATCAATGTCTATTTTCTGCTTATTTGAGTATGATTCTGTTAAGATTAATTTACCATAAACATCTGTAAGTCTTATTTGAATTTCTGTATATTGCTTGTCTAATAGAAGGCTAAAGTTGTTTGTGGAGGGATTTGGATAAATTTGTAGCAGATTGTTAACCTCCTCAATTCCAATTGAATTAATGTTGTAACAAGCGGAGGTGTCTGTGCATCCGTTTTCAGTAACTATTACCGCGTAATCTCCGTTTACGCTTGCTGTAAAGGCTTGTAATGTGTCATTAACAAGAGGAGTCATAGTATTGCAATCTATCCATTGGTATTGTGCATTAGTTGCATTTGCAGTTAATGTTATTCCACTTTTGACGACAGTATTGTCAACGTTTTTAATAAGCAGGTCAATCCTCAGAATAGAATCACAATCATCTAATTGAGGAATAGTATCATAATAAATACCCGATGATGTCCAAATATGGTTTCCGCTGGGTGAAGTATAGCTAAAACAGGCACTGTCAATAAGAACATCTGGCGTATGATAACATTCGAAAATAAAGTCAGGGGTACCATAATGATGCCCCCCAAGTACAGAAATTTGAAATGTTGTAGGAGTGCAATTATTACAATAGCGCATTGTAACATAGGTTAAATTTGTATTAATTTGAGTTGAAGATCCGTAATAATACTGCGCTCCGGCAGAATTATCACAATACATGGACATAGAATAAGTAATACCTGAATCCAACTTTATTACAGAATCAGAAAACTCATAATTATATGTTCCTCCAGCATTTAACAAACTGTTTTGTTGATGTACTTGAGTTTGAGTATTAACATTCCATATAACCCAAGTGTAGTTTCCGGTAGTGTTAGGAACTCTTTTTCCGAATTCTTGAATATAAATATCCTTTTTTGGGATAAAATCAAAGCCCCGGCAGTCTTCTTCATAACTGTTTGTTGAATTTACAATTACGGAGTCTGTCGCTGATAATTGTGCAAATGATATTGCTGAAAGCAAAACCAATAAAAGTGTAAATAATTTTTTCATGTCTTTGTTTTTTTTGTGAGTTAACAAAAATAAATAAAAAAAAATATTTATGCAAATATTTCGAATGAAAGACTTGAATTGTGAGGTTAAAAGCGCTAGAAAAGCTGGATAAAGAAATTCCCAAATTGGAGGGAGAAAAAGCAGTATTGGAACAAGAGATGAGTTCCGGTTTATTAGAACAAGAAGAGCTATTTAAAAAATCCAATAGAATAGCAGAAATAATGGAAGTTATCGACCAAAAAACCCTGCGCTGGATGGAATTAAGTGAAATTGCAGAGCAGGGTTAACGATTTTCAGTGTTTTAAACACTTGCAAATAACATCTTCGCTTCTGTAGCGGCTTCTTTATGCTTGACAATAGGTTTTGGATAGGAAAGATTTTCAGGCCATTTTTGGTCTAAGCTATTAATTTCTTTCGTGCTTAGTTTTTTTAGTTCAGGAATCCATTTTTTAATATAGACGGAATCGGAATCGAATTTTTTTTGTTGTGTCCACGGATTAAAAATCCTAAAATAGGGTTGAGCATCGCACCCAGTAGAGGCAGCCCATTGCCAATTGCCATTGTTAACAGCTGGGTCGTAATCAATTAGTTTTTGTGCAAAGTATTTTTCTCCCCATCGCCAATCAATATGCAAATCCTTTACTAAAAATGAAGCGGTAATCATGCGGACTCTGTTGTGCATCCATCCGCTGGTATTTAATTCTCGCATACCGGCATCTATAATCGGAAATCCTGTTTTTCCCTCGCACCATGCTTTGAATTTTTTCTTGTCGTTTTCCCATTTAATACTATTATATTTTTCGTGAAAACTTGCACCTATTAGGTGGGGAAAATGCAAAACGATATGACTGAAAAAATCACGCCAATAAAGTTCTGTTAGCAGTGGGGTTTCTGTACCTAATCGAGTTGAAACACCATGATAAACCTCACGGATAGAGACGGTTCCGAATTTGTTGTGGGCTGAAAGTAAGCTTGTTCCCTTTTTTGATGGAATATTTCTTTCCTCTGCATAATTTTGAAGTGCTTTAGTTTTTTCTAATAAAGACATAGCCTCTTTTCGACCTCCTTTTAAAAGAATAGAATTGTTTTTCTGAGGCAGTATTTTTTCAAAGATTGTTTTATCTGCTTCTTCCTGGATTTTTTCTGTATAGTAATTTGTATAAGTGTTTTTAAGCGTTTTGTTTACGGGGATAATTTTTGCTTTTTTGTAGAAAGGAGTAAAAACACTATAGGGTTTTCCGTCTTTTTTCAACACAGCACCAGGAGGGTTTATTAATGCATCATGAAAAAGATTGCATGCTGTTTCGTTTTTCTGACAAAGCTTTTTTATTTTTTCATCTCTTTTTATGCTAAAAGGAGTGTAATCGGCATTGAAAAAAACGGCATCGATTGCTTGTTTTTGTATGATTTTATCCAAGACTTTTTCGATTTCGCCATAAAACAAGTATAACCTACTTCCTTTAGTTTTAAGCATATCGTCCAATTCTATGAGCGAATTTTGCATAAATTCAATTAGATTATCGGAACGATAT
>CAZJZP010000125.1:0-7559 GCA_964550505.1 uncultured Prolixibacteraceae bacterium
AGTTACGCAGAGATTTTTCGCAGAGAACCGCAGAGTTAATTTCTTTGCGGTGCTTTGCGGATTCTTTGCGCTCCTTTGCGGTTATATTATTTGCTTGTTCTGTTCTTGGTTTTCAAAATATTGGCTTCCGCAACAATATTAGTACTGTTGTCACTCTGAGCGCAGGGAAGAGTCTCCTGCAAAAGGATTCACAAAGGCTGAAGATGCTTTGCCAAAATAGCTGGAAAATCAACCTAAGTGCGAAGCAGAAAAGCCAAAGCTGAAATTCCAAATCCCAAATTCCAAACCACAAAAGATGGCTTTATAGTGTTTGGTATTTGGAGTTTGGAGCTTGGGATTTCTATGTTTTTTCCTTTAAGCGTAGCATAGAGTCTCCTGCAAAAGCGACTACCAAAAAAACAGCTGGCATTTTTTAAAAGCATTACACAATAAAAGATTATTTCTTTCTTTTATGTATCTTTGTACGTTAAAGAACAAAAATTGCATTTTTATGGAAATAATGACGTTGCTTTTGGGTGTTTTTATTGGTCTGGTTTTGGGGGGCTTAGCTGTTTTGCTATGGAAAACGAATGAAAAAAACCGCTTAAAACAGCAAATTGCTAAAACAGAAACAAAGATAGAAATGGAGCTGGAGCAACAAAAAGAAATGCTAGAAGAAAACAAATTGCTTGAACAAAGATTACAAGATGCATCCGAAAAAGACACACAGTTGCGGGAAGAAAAAGCCAAAATGCTGGCAGAAATGGAATACCTCCAAAAGAAAATGCAAGAAAATAAGGAAGAGTTTACGCAATTGAGAGAAAAAATGAACAATGATTTTGAATTGCTAGCCTCCAAAATAATGAAAGCCAATACAGAAGAATTTTCTATCATTAATAGAAAAAGAGTGGATGAAATTCTTTCTCCCTTAAAAGAAAAAATCACAACTTTTGAGAAAAAAGTGGACGATACCTACCAAAAAGGCTTAAAAGATCAAACAGATTTACGAGCAGAACTCAAAAAACTATACGAACTAAATAATAAAATCAGCGAAGAAGCCAGTAATTTAACCAAGGCGTTAAAAGGCGACAGCAAAACACAGGGAGATTGGGGAGAGGTAATTTTAGAACGTATTCTCGAACGCTCCGGTTTAATTAAAGACAGCGAATACAAAATCCAAATGAATGTGAAAAACGAATTGGGTCAAAATCTGCGTCCCGATGTGGTTGTTTTTCTTCCCGATAATAAGCATATTGTTATTGATTCCAAGGTCTCACTTACTGCTTACGAAAACTATATCAACGCTGATGATGAATTGCTGAAAATCAAATATATCAAAGAACATACTGATTCTATCAAACGACATATCAAAGAACTTTCAGAAAAACAATACCATTTACAGGAAGAATTATATACGCCTGAATTTGTCTTGCTTTTTATTCCTATTGAATCTTCTTTCAGCTTAGCAATTCAACACGAACAAAGTCTTTTCAATTTAGCATGGGATAATAAAATAGTAATAGTGAGTCCTTCCACTTTGTTTGCTACCTTGAAAACCATTGAATCTATTTGGAAACAAGAAAAACAAACACGAAATGCCCAGGAAATTGCGAGAGAAGCCGGTGGTTTGCACGATAAATTCTATGGTTTTGTTTCTGATTTAGAAGCGATTGGGAAAAGCATCGATAGCAGTAAAAATAAATACGATGATGCAATGAAAAAACTAAGTACCGGAAAAGGAAACATACTTAATCGCGTGGATAAACTCAAAATTTTAGGCGCAAAAGCCGATAAATCTCTCGCCGATAAATTATGATAAAAACACAAAACATAAAATTACTGATTGCGTTATTGCTAATAACAAGTATTAGTTTTGTTGGCTGCTACAATTATTCAGATATCAGCAGTGAGGATATGCAGCAAAACTATGACGAAAATAGTCCTTTTCAGTCTTTAGAAAGCAAAATTTTTCATAAAAACGACAGTCTTTCGGTTCTTGTGCTTCGCTTTAAAAACGAAGATTTGCATTATGCTCTTTCCGAAGAAAGCGGCAAATACCAGGCAAAATGGAGTATTCATATCAAGCTTTTTGATGCTTTTGAGACTAAAAAAATGATAGATAGCATTTCGTTTAATTTTGTGGATTCTATTAATCATCAGTTGGAATTTTACCGAACGCAAACATTAAATTTTCCTCTTCAAAAAGGGAAGAAATACGGATTAAGCCTTTCCATTAGTGATTTGAACAAGAAAAAAGAAGCAAAACGCTTGCTTGTGATTGACAAAGAAGATGCCTTTTCAGCAGCCAATTTTCGCTTATACGACAGCAAACACAATATGCAATTATCGTCGATTATTCACCAAAAGCAAGAATATCGAATTGTTTATGTTGGCGAAGCAAAAGAATTGTTTGCAAGTGTTTATCATCAAAATTTCCCCATTGCTAAATCACCTTTTTCGGTGGAAGAAGATCAACCGCTTTATTTGAAAAGAGACAGCAGTTTTATTCTGCCTATAGAAAATGCTTCCACACCTTATTTTTCGGTAAACAAAACAGGAATTTATCATTTCAGAACAGATACAACACAAAACAAAGGCTTTACCTTATTTGTCTATTATCCGAATTTCCCTAACGTTGTTTTGCCGGAGCACATGCTTTTCCCTTTGCGTTATATTACTACAGCCAAAGAATTTAATCAAATTTTATTACAAAAAGATAAAAGGCAAGCAGTAGAGGAATTTTGGCTGGAAAAATCAGGAAATAAAGAACGCGCCCGAAAAATGATTACTGCTTATTACAATCGCGTAGTTTTGGCAAATGAATATTTCACTTCTTATCAGGAAGGTTGGAAAACCGATAGGGGAATGATTTTCATTGTTTTTGGAAAGCCAAATATCGTTTATAAAACCACTGAAATAGAAAAATGGATTTACGGAGAGGAAAGAAATATACGTTCTTTAAGCCTTAGTTTTACCAGAATGGATAATCCGTTTACAAATAATGATTTTAAATTGGTTCGTTCCCCGTCTTATAAAGATGCGTGGTATCGAAGCGTAGAAGTATGGAGAAGATAATATGGATTTTATTTTTGGGATAAGACCGCTAATAGAAGCAATTCAGGCGGGAAAAGAAATTGAAAAAGTATTGCTACAAAAAGGCTTGTCTGGCGAGAATTACAAAGAAGTTCTAAACCTGATTCAGGAGCATGGAATTCCTTTCCA
This sequence comes from uncultured Prolixibacteraceae bacterium, assembly GCA_964550505.1. Taxonomy (GTDB): domain Bacteria; phylum Bacteroidota; class Bacteroidia; order Bacteroidales; family CAZJZP01; genus CAZJZP01. Next base: position 3,202 of record CAZJZP010000125.1, read on the forward strand.
ATATGTTCCTTATCAGAAACTTAATCGGCTTTGCCGAAAAAACCACCAAGGCGTAATTGCCTTTATTTCGGTGGTGGAATACCAGGATATTGCCAATGTTTTGCCCATGATTTATGAGAAAGCGGAGGATCCTTTCTTATTGATACTAGATCGTATTTCTGATGTGCGAAATATTGGAGCTATCATCAGAACGGCTGAATGTGCCGGCGTACACGCTATTCTTATCCCCGAAAAAGGAAGTGCTCAAATTAATGCCGATGCCGTAAAAACCTCCGCAGGAGCTGTTCATCGCATCCCGATTTGCAGAAGCAAAAGTTTATATAAAGATATTAAATTGATTAAAGACAGCGGAATTAATGTGCTTGCTTGTACCGAAAAAACAGAGATAGAATATACCGCAATCAATTATACTTTTCCATTAGCTGTAATTATGGGATCAGAAGAAGACGGTATTTCTTCGGATTTATTGAAAATGGCAGATGCAAAAGCAAAAATTCCTTTAAAAGGAGAAATTTTGTCCTTAAATGTTTCTGTTGCAGCAGGCATTATTTTGTATGAAGCATTAAAACACAAATAATGGCGATAATGAAAGAGAACAGAAATTATATCATTCTTTTTCTTATTACTTTGGCGGCTGCCTTTTTGCGCTTTTATAAGTTGGGAGATTTTTCTTTATCTAACGATGAGTTAAGTGCTTTAAACAGATTGCAATTCAGTAATTTCCATGATTTAATTACCAAAGGTGTTATGCCTGATTTTCATCCGGCTTTGGTGCAAGTCTTTTTGTATTATTGGACGAAGTTGTTCGGCTTATCGCCCTTTGTTATCAGATTGCCTTTTATACTCTTGGGAATTGCCTCTGTTCCCTTGGCTTATCTGCTTGGAAAACGCTGGTTTAATCAAGAATCCGGTTTGTTTTTAGCTGCTGCCATTGCTTTTTTTGAGTTTCCGCTTTTATTTAGCCATATTGCAAGACCTTATGCTTTTGGTCTGTTCTTCTCGCTTTTGCTTGCCCTTTTGTGGACAAAATTGCTTTTTGATAAAAAAGAAACCAAGACTTTGCGGTGGAAATTGATTCTTTCTTCCGCTTTTGTCTATGCTTTGTGCATGTATAATCATTATTTTTCCTTTCTTTTTGCGCTGATAATGGGAATTGTCGGATTGTTTTTTCTGCAAAAAGAAAACTGGAAAGACTATCTGTTGGCAGCTGTTTTTGCAGTAGTGCTTTTTTTACCACATCTTTCTATCAGTCTGACACAGTTTTCATACGGCGGTCTGGAATCGTGGTTGGGAAAACCTGAACCGATTTGGATATGGGAACATCTGCTTTATATTTTTAATCAAAGTCTGTATTTCTTATTGTTTTGCTTACTCATTGTAATTATTGCCAGAATTTTGAGAAAAAAGGAGGTAAAAACAGAAAGTCGTTTTCGGTTTTTGGCAATTATTCTTTGGCTACTACCCTTATTAATCGGTTATTTTTATTCACGTTGGGTAAATCCGGTTTTGCAGCATTCTATTTTGATTTTCAGCATGCCTTTCCTCTTATTATTTCTTTTTTCATTTATTGGGAAAAGCAAAAAAGCTTATTTACACTACATTCTGCTTTTACTTTTTATTATCGGAAGTCTTTTTAGTAGTTTTTATGTAAATGGATATTATCAAAAACAACATTTTGCCAATTTTATGGAGGCTGGAGAAAAGTTTCGGCAATGGCATGATGAAAAAGAGAATATTAGTTTTCTTCTTAATACCAATCATCCTTATTATTTAGATTATTATTTGGAAGATGACTCTACCGAAATCGATTATTTACAAAGTAGAAACGATGGTTCGGAAGAGGAATTGAAAGCTTTAGCAAAGATGTTGGATAGCATTAACAGTGATTATTTGGCTTTTGCATCATTAAAACATAGTCCTGAAATTATGTGGGGAATGATACAGAGTCGTTTCCCGAAGGTAGAAGAACATTTTCCCACGCAAGCACTTTCTTCTGTTACACTTTTCTCCAAAAACACAGAAAAACAAGATGTTGAAAGTGTATTGTTTTACGAAATGGATTTTTCGGCACAGGATAAATTTTTGCAAGAAAAGCAAGGGAAAACTGTTTTAGTAATTGATTCTTCCACAATTTGGGGTCCCGGACTGAAAATTCCGATAACCGAAATTCAGGAACAAGGAATAAACTTTGTTGAAATGCATTTACAAGCGGAAGTTTTTAATAAAGCGGATGAAATTCTTTTGGTTTTTTCACTGGATTCAGTCGAAGGGGGAAATATTCTCTACAAAACAGCAGATTTTATGTACTTTTTTACTAAAGCAAAAAGCGCTGAAGTTTATTTTTCTTTTCCATTTTCTCCTGAAACTTATTATTCAAATGCTGTATTGAATATTTATCTTTGGAATAAGGGAAAGCGTAGTTTTATGATTGAAAAATTCGCAGTTCGATTTTTAACTGACAGATTTGCATATTAATTTTCATCTTATGGGATACCAGTCTTTAAAAGAATTTGTTGATTTATTGGAGCAAAAAGGCGAATTGAAGCGCATTCAAGCCACCGTTTCTCCCGATTTGGAAATCACGGAAATTTACGACAGGCTAGTGAAAAATCATGGTCCCGCTTTAGTTTTTGAAAATAATGGAACGAATTTTCCGCTAGCAATCAATTTATATGGTTCTGAGAAACGCTTGTTGCTTTCCTTAGGAATAGAAAGTTTTGATGAGATAGAAAAAGAATTATCAACATTGATGGAGATGCTTCTTTCTTCTAAAACGGGAAAAATCAAAAAGCTCCAAAAGCTGATAAAATTGAATAATGTTTTCCCTAAGAAGCTTGCGCGAAAAGGAAAATGTCAAGAAATCGAAATGCAAAGTGTAGATTTATCATTATTGCCGATATTAAAAACCTGGCCTTATGACGGCGGGAAATTTTTCACCTTGCCATGTGTACACACTATCGATCCGGAAACAGGAATTCCAAATCTGGGAATGTATCGCATGCAAGTAATTGATAATCAAACAACAGCCATGCATTGGCACATGCACAAAGGCTCGGCAGCGCATTTTGAGAAATACAAAAAGCGAAAAGAAAAAATGCCAATTACCGTTACCTTGGGTGGCGATCCGGTTTACACTTATGCTGCCACAGCTCCTTTACCAGAAAATATTTCAGAATACATGCTTGCAGCTTTTCTGCGTAAGAAAAAGATAAAGATGGTCAAAAGTTTGACGAATGAAATATATATTCCCGAAGATGTTGATTTTGTATTGGAAGGATATATCGACCCGCAAGAGGATTTGTTTTTGGAAGGACCTTTTGGCGATCATACCGGTTTTTATTCCCTATCAGATTATTATCCGAAATTCCACATTACTAAAATTACCCATCGAAAGCAAGCGATTTTTCCGGCAACCGCAGTTGGTATTCCACCGCAGGAAGATGCGTTTTTAGGCTTGGCAACTGAAAAGATATTTTTAACACCTCTCAAATTAGCATTGCTTCCCGAGGTTATTGATATGCATTTGCCTACTGAAGGAGCTTTTCATAATTTAGTTTTTATCAAAATCAAAAAGCAATATCCTGGCCATGCTCAAAAAATCATGCATGCTCTTTGGGGAAACGGTCAGATGATGTTTTCCAAAATTATCGCTGTTTTTGATGAAGAAACCGATATCAGAGATTATCCGACATTGCTAAGCAAGTTTGCAGCGCGTTTTTCTCCCGAAAAGCTGTATTTCTCCTATGGTCCATTGGATATTTTGGATCATTCTTCTGATAATTTTGCTCTTGGCAGTAAAATCGGCATTGATTTATGTGATTTTAATACGAAAGAAGAAAATCTAAATCCAGCAAAAAAATTGGAGGATATTGATTTTCCTTTTGCAAAGCAGAAGCGTATCTTAGAAAAGCAGATTTTATTGCTTGCCGTCGAAGATACCTTTGATGTGAATACTATTACAGATAAAATACTTCAAAAAACGGTGGGAAGAGGGATAAAACTTATTATCTTTTTGGATGATTATGTGGATTTACAACGATTACAGGATGTTGCTTGGCAAGTTTTCGGAAATATCGACCCAAAAAGGGATTGTAGAATGCAGCATTCGGGTATTTTAATGCTAAATGCGCGAAGCAAAAACAGAGAAACAACGGATTTTTCCAGAGATTGGCCTAATGTTTTAATAATGGACGAAGAAATCATCAATAAAGTAGATAATATATGGAAATCACTACAAATAGGAGACTTCATCCCTTCTCCCTCTTTAGTTTATCGAAATTATGTGAAAAATAAGGGAGCTGTAAAGAAAAAATAATAAATTTGCAGCTGCAAAACAAATAGCAATAGAATTTTGTTAT
>CAZJZP010000126.1:0-7551 GCA_964550505.1 uncultured Prolixibacteraceae bacterium
TAACGGAATCTACTTCTATACCGTATATTCTAATGGCAGCTTTATTACGCATGGGAAAATTGTTCTTTTACAATAAAAAAAAGGCTGTACCCATAAATACAGCCTTTTTAAACAAAAAATTAGGTATTTATTGTTTTACAAAATACATTGTTTGATTGTAATATTGAACTAGATAAATTCCAGATGGAAGATTACTAATATCAAGAAGCATTGTATTTTCTGCTTTGCGTTCTATTATTATTCTTCCAAAACAATCACGCACCCATAACATACTGCCATCAATCTCTTCTGCAATACTGATATTGATAAAATCATTAGCCGGATTTGGCCAAAGCGAAAGTATTGCTGTCGATGCTGATTCTTCAATGCTGGTATTCGTTGTTGTTAGCTGAATCGTATTAGAATAGTCAGAGAATCCATAATCATTGATTGCTCTTAATCGATAATAGTATTGTTGATTAGGGTTAAGTCCACTCACTATTTGGCTTGTTGCATTTACAATTAAGCTATCGTAAGCTGCAAGATGTGTAATAAAACTGTCCGTTGAAACAAAAAGAGCAAAAGAGTCCGCAGCAGTTACCATTCCCCAATTAGCTGTAAAACTATTGTTTGTAATGCTGCTAGCAGCATTAGCTATCGGAGCATTAATATCAGCTTTTAAAAGAATGGCAAATAATGTATCGCCAAGAATATCAATCGAATGTGTTTGGCTTAGATAATGTGTTGCTTGTATTTGAAGCTGTATCGCATTTGCTTTGGTAAGATCTTGAAAAACGACGGTGCCTAGTGCATCTGTTTGGTCATTCATTAATCCTACTGTTACATCTGCATTTTCAACAGGAGTAGAAAAAACATTATGTACATTAACTGTAAGCTGATGGTATTTTTTCATTTCTACAACAATACTGCTATCGCTGGAGAGTAATAGAGTGTCGCTGAAATCTTCATGACCTACACAGCTAAAAGTATAAGGATAGCACCCACTTTGCAAGGCATTAACGCTATAATTTCCTTGCGGATACACGCTTGCGTTAAATTCCATAGTGGCGTTGTGGAGGGAATCTCCTTCGTCATTAATTACTATAAAATCAACATCATAAGTGGGAACAATAGATTTTCTAAGTATCATTCCGTCATCACCAACAATATATCCTGTTCCGTCAGGAGTAAACCAAATAGCATGTAACGCTCTCATTGTAGGGCTTTCTATCTCAAACCAATTCAACCCACGATCAATTGTTTTATAAATATATCCGTTATCACCTACACAATATCCTGTTGTGTCATCAATAAAACAAAGGTCAAACATTTCGTTTGAAAGACTGATTCTTTGCGACCAATTTACACCCCGATTATTTGTTGTATAGATTTGTCCCCAATGATTTGCCCTTACACCTTCGTTCGCATTAAAAAAATACAAGGCATTTTGAATCTGCGATGTACTAATTGGAGTAACATATGACACACCTCCATCCATAGTATAACCGAAGAAACTAGTCATCCCAAAAAAGACAGTATCTGCATGGATAGCAGAGCTTGAATACACATTCCCATAAGTTCCTGATTTTGTCCATGAAGCGCCTCCATCAGCAGTTTTATATATGCCAAGATTCCCATAAGCAAAGCCTGTTGTTGGAGATGTCATTATTACTCCTGTTGCATTTTGGGAATGAAAACCTGTAGAAGAATTATTCCATGTTTGGCAACTGTCTGATGACTGTAATATTAAAGAATCTGAAGCGGCAATAATAATATTATTAGAATTAAAATAGCTAACTCCCATCAAGTCTTTATACGGATGAATAGATTCAATTTGCCATGATAAGCCTCCGTTATTAGTTTTTTTAATATACCCTTTTGTCCCAACTGCGACACCTTGCATATCGTCAATAAAAGTAATATCAGTTAATTGACCGGAATAATTTCCATGATGAATTGTGTCCCAAACAAAGCCGTCAACAGAAGAGAGAATCAAAGCTCCGGCTCCAACGGCATAGTATTTTCCATGAAAATACTTGAAATTTTTCAGTCCTGCACTATTGTTGGAATACACTGTCTGAAAGCTAGTTCCCGCATCTGTGGTTTGAAATATCTTGTTTTCATCGGTATTCAATAAAAATACTATCGAATCACTTATTGCTCTGATGACTTCACATCTTTCACCTGGGGAATTTTTCGCAATCCAAGTAGCTCCTGAATCTGAGGTGAGAAATAAACTCTGATTAGTAGTAACTAAAAGAAAACCGTTTTCAGGGTCAGCAAAATCCATTGTGTGTCCGTTTAAAGGACTAAAATCATGAAGTATAGACCAAGTTTGCCCACCATCCGTTGATTTATTTAGTTTCATTGCATTATCAAGATACAAACCTCTGCTTGGATTTGTAAATAATACTTTTTTAATAGTATAGGCTCCAGACTGATTAACTACTGTCCAATTTACTCCGCCATCTGATGTAGAAATTATTTTGTTGTAGCCTGAAAGCCATCCAAGACTGTCGTTGAGAAAAAACATATCGGATAAATAATCACCCGTATAGCTATACACTTCTGTCCAATTCTGTCCGCCATCTGTGGTTTTCAACACTTTTGTCATTCTTGGTCCAATTTTAACTCCACCAAATATATATCCAACAGTATCACTAGTAAACTGTATTTGAAACAATGAATAATTCACACCTATATCTATGGCAGTCCAATTTTGTCCGCCGTCAGTAGTTTTCAGAACACTACCACCTGAACCAACAGCAAAACCATTTGTTGCTGTTGGGAAAGCAATATCATAGAGTTGTGAATTATAGGCTGCATTTCCTATTTCCGTCCAGCCTTCATTTACTTGTGCATAAAGGCGAAATGATGAAAGTATCAGAAGAAATGATACACAAAAAAATAATAGTTGTTTTTTCATTTTTGATAATATTAGTTTGGGGCAAAATTACTTTGAATAAAAATCCAAAACATCAGTAATTTCCCCTATTTTTTTAAATATTAGAAAAAACTGCAGAGAAGATTAAAAATTTGCAAAAGCAAAAAAAAGCCCTGCAATTGCAGAGCTTTTTATGTATAAAAGTGTTTATTCTTACATCATGCCTGGCATTCCACCACCCATGCCTCCGGGAGGCATCATTGGAGCAGGATTATCTTCTTTGATTTCAGAAACCACACATTCAGTAGTTAGCAGCATTCCTGCAATGGAAGCAGCATTTTCTAATGCAATACGTGTTACTTTTGTAGGATCAATAACTCCAGACTCATACAAGTTTTCGTATTTTTCTGTTCTGGCATTAAATCCATAATCATCTTTTCCTTCTTTCACTTTTTGCACAACAACAGAGCCTTCAAGACCTGCGTTTTCAACAATCTGACGAAGTGGTTCTTCAATTGCTCTACGGATTATTTCAATTCCGGTTTGTTCGTCATCATTGTCTGCTTTAATTTTATCCAATACTTTAATGGAACGAATAAAACTTACACCACCACCAGGAATTATTCCTTCTTCGATAGCTGCTCTAGTAGCATTTAAAGCATCGTCGTATCTGTCTTTCTTCTCTTTCATCTCTACTTCACTGGCAGCTCCAACAGAAATAACTGCAACACCACCTGCCAATTTAGCTAAGCGTTCTTGCAATTTTTCTTTATCATAATCAGAAGTACTTTGTTCTACTTGTGCTTTGATTTGCTTAATTCTAGCTTCGATATTCTCTTTGGTTCCTTTTCCGCTGACAATAGTCGTATTTTCTTTGTCTATGGTTACTTTCTCAGCATGTCCAAGCATAGAAATATCGGCATCTTCTAATTTATAGCCTTTTTCTTCAGCAATAACAGTACCTCCGGTAAGAATAGCAATGTCTTCCAACATTTCTTTTCTTCTATCGCCAAATCCGGGTGCTTTTACTGCCGCAATTTTCAATGAACCACGAAGTTTATTCACAACAAGAGTAGCAAGTGCTTCGCCTTCGATGTCTTCTGCAATAATTAACAATGGATTTCCTGTTTGCACTACTTTTTCTAAAATAGGCAGAAAATCTTTCATTATAGAAATCTTCTTATCAAAGATTAAGATGTACGGATTGTCGAAAACCGTTTCCATCTTTTCTGTATCAGTAACAAAATAAGGAGAAATATAACCACGGTCGAACTGCATACCTTCAACGGTTTTAAGTTCGGTTTCTGTTCCTTTGGCTTCTTCGATAGTGATTACACCTTCTGCACCGGCAGCTTTCATTGCTTCTGCAATCTTTTTACCGATAACATTGTCATTATTAGCAGAAATAGAAGCTACTTGTTCAATTTTATCGTAGCTATCTCCCACTTTTTTAGACATTCCTTTGATTTCTTTAATTACCGCTTCTACTGCTTTATCAATACCACGTTTTAAATCCATTGGATTTGCACCTGCGGTAACGTTTTTCAATCCTGTAGTGATGATTGCTTGCGCTAATAAAGTAGCAGTTGTTGTTCCATCACCTGCTAAATCATTGGTTTTAGAAGCAACTTCTTTTACCATTTGCGCACCCATATTTTCAACTGCGTTTTCTAACTCAATTTCTTTTGCAACAGTAACACCGTCTTTTGTTACAGTCGGCGCTCCATAAGATCTGTCGATAATAACATTTCTACCTTTGGGTCCGAGGGTTACTTTTACTGCGTTCGCTAATGCATCAACTCCTTTTTTAAGTTGATCTCTAGCTTCCAAATTATATAAAATTTCTTTTGCCATTTTTTCGTTTTTTTAGGTTAAACAATTGCTACTAAATCTGATTCACGCATCATCAAATAATCTTTGCCATCAAGATTAAGTTCTGTGCCTGCATATTTTCCGTATAATACATTGTCTCCGACTTTAACAGTCATCTCAATTTCTTTGGTTCCCGGACCAACTGCCACAACGGTACCTTTTTGTGGTTTTTCTTTTGCTGTGTCAGGAATGATAATCCCTGAAGCTGTTTTTTCTTCTGCCTTAGCAGGCTCTACTAAAACCCTGTCTGCTAATGGTTTAATGCTTACTTTACTCATCGTTTATTTATTTATTGGTTAGTAATTTTTTGTTAACAGGCTTTGCGTATCATTTTTTATGCCAAGCGCGAAACTTGTCAATCTGTCAGCAAAAAAAAGCAAAAAAAAACCAGAATGAATGACATTCTGGCACTCCTGTTTTTATAATAATTTTTTTATTGTTGTGGTTTCACTGGATTTTGTGTTGGAACAGCAGGAGGAGGCGTTACTGGTTGAACTCCCTGCTCTACTCTTTGTTGTAATTCATCAGAAGTAGTTGTAGTAACTTGTGTTCGAGGAATTACGAATATAGAAATCAAACTTAAGGCAAGTAATGCTATTGCTAAAGTCCAAGTTGATTTTTCCAAAAAATCAGTAGTTTGTCTAACTCCCATATATTGATTGGAAGATTGGAAGTTTGAAGCTAATCCTCCACCTTTGGAGTTCTGTACTAAAACTATTAAAATCAATAATATACAAATTATTAATATTAAAATGGAAACTAAAACGTACATAATTTTTTATCTTTAGTTAAATTCGTTATTGTTAATTTTTTCAATTTGGGCTGCAAAGTAATCACTTTTTTCTGGATATTTCAAACTTAATTGCTGAAAAATATTGATTGCCTTTTCTTTATTGCCTTGTTTGTAATAAATTTTTGCTAAGGTTTCGCTTACTAAACTATCATTGTCCATCGTGCTCTCAGCTGCTTTATCTTCATTTCCGTATAGTTCAGGATTTGGTTTTCCCATTTGCGGCTGTTTTTCTATAAAAGAACTGATTATTTCCTCTTCTTTTTTATCAGTAGCCTGTGTCGTTTTATTTTTAATTTCAGCTAAACGTGCTTGAATTTCTCTTCGTTTTTTTTCGTCTTCATTAATTGGCTCTTCTTCCAGCTTCTTTTCCTCTTCAACAATTGTCTCCGTTTCCACAACAAGAGTTTTTTCTTCTATCAGCACAGTTTCAATCGCTGTTTTTTCCTCCTTTTCATTATCCGAATCAAGCTTTTCTTGTTCTTCTGCAATTGGCTTTTCCTCTTCTTTTTCTACTATCTCTTCCTTGACTATTATTTCCTCTTTAACTTCCAGCTTTTCTTTAAGTTTTTCTGCTTGAAATAAAAAGTCAATAAAAAGCAAGCTATCACCTGCATACAAGGAAACAAAAGGCAATTTTTTCTCATAATGCAAACTTTTTTCTGCTTGCAAATTTTTAAGCAAGAGTATTTGTAAATGTTGGCTATAAGGGTATTTTTTTAGCAAATTGACAATTTGTCCAAGACTGTTTTTGTCGAGATTTTCTGCTTCCTTAAAAAAAGAGCTAATTTTCATATCTTTATGCTTTTTATTACCAATTAACAAAGGCTTTATTAAAAATATCTTCTACTAGTTGTTCATTAATTTCCTCAATCAAATTCCCTTCCACCGCAGACAAACTAATAGAACTTTCATAATCCTGATAACGAGAAAAACTACTTTCAAAATTATCGTCTTCGTTGTTTTTATTATAATAACGAACTTTAATGGTGATTGTCAAACGATTTAATGCAGCACGATCGTCTCCCTGAATAGCTACTGCTTGCGTACTGTATCCTGTAATCTCGCCTTCAAAATGGACATCTCCATTATTGTTGACCATAATCAAATCGGTTTGCGCAGCAATTTTTTCTTTTAATGCATCCGTAAAAGATTGGCTCAATGTTGGCTGAACAAGAGGTGCATTGTTGGTAAAATATCCTACAGAATAGGTTTTTATTTCCGGGTCAATAGACGCTCCAGTAAAAGAATACCACCAACACGAAGGCAGTAAAAACAATAATGGAATAATGAATAAAAGGCTTTTTTTTCTCATTTATATATTTATGTCGTATTCTTTTATTTTTCGGTATAATGTACGTTCGGAAATACCCAAATCTTTGGCAGCATCCTTCCGCTTTCCATTGTGCTTTTGAAGCGCTTTGATGATAATTTCCTTTTCTTTTTCTTCCAAAGATAAACTTTCTTCAAAAACTTGCGAATCAATATAATTTACATCGGAATCTGCAAAATCTTCCTTTTCTTCACTTTGATCTTGCTGTTTATCCTTGATGTATTTAATATTCTCCAGTTTTTCTTTGATAAAATCACTGTCTTTCTTGTAAATCTGCTGAAGGGATTCGTTGGAAATGCTGATATTTTCATTTTCTGCTAACATTTTCCTAACTAATTGACGCAATTCATTAATATCACTTCGCATCTCAAACAATACCTTGTATAATATTTCTCGTTCTGTTAATTGCTCTGCATCATTTCCTTTATATAAAACAGGAAGCAAGGTAGCTTGATCATCGGGTAAATATTTGCGTAGTATTTCAGCCGTAATGGTTCTATCCTCTTCAATAATAGCAATTTGCTCTGTGATATTTTTGAGTTGACGAATATTTCCTCTCCAGGGATACTTTGTTAATAATTGCCTTGCTTCTTCGGTAAGTTGTATCAGCGGCATGCGGTATTTTTCGGAGAAATCAGCAGCAAATTTTCTAAATAAGAGAACAATATCTTCCTTTCTATCTCTTAAAGGAGG
>CAZJZP010000127.1:0-7494 GCA_964550505.1 uncultured Prolixibacteraceae bacterium
TCAAACCCGGAACTAAGGTAAATCTTGAATTTGATGTAATCGGAAAATATATTGCCAAGATTATGCAACAATATTTTGATGAGAAGAAAATATAGTAAGATTCCTGATTAGTAGAAGTATAGAATAACTACTGCTATTAGTTTTCGTTATCCAAAATATGTACAACTCCATTAACTTCTTGGAATGTACCATCTCCAAGATTAATTTGTAGTACCCAAAAATATACACCTTCAGCGCATTTTTCGCCATTCCACCAACTGCCATCGCCGTTGTAATTAGGATTTTCATATATTTTCTTGCCCCAACGATTATAAATCAACATAGTACTATTCGGATAAGCTAATCCAAAGTTCTTATCTGAATTTAATATTTCAATTTGAAATTCATCGTTAACGCCGTCCCCGTTAGGAGTGAAGACGTTGGGAACCTTTACTTCGCATAATTCTGCTGTAACCATAATGGTATCCGCATACAATGGACATTCAGCCAAATCCACAATTATCATGTGCTGTCCAGGAGTCCATTCATTTACGTGCCAAGTTGAATTTGGGGTAGTAACTGATTGCCCGTCAAAAGTCCATAAATAATGATAATTACTGTTGATAGCTTGCGCATTAAAAATATATTCTTCGTGCGAACAGAGTGTAATATCATAGCCCAAATCAAACATTGGGTCAGGAACCAGAGAAACTTCAATAGTATCTTGACCATAACAGGATTTGGATCCATTGGTGTTTTCGATATAAACGATATATACGCCTGGGGTAGAAACTTGAATTTGTTTTTGTGTGTCACCGGTTGACCAATAATAAATATCTCCATCTCCACCATCAAGGGTGATGCTTTGCCCATCACAGATAATAGTATCATTTCCTAAGTTTGGTTCTGGAGTTTGGATAACATCCATAAACAATGTTGTATCCCAAGAGCATCCAAAGGCATCATAAACGGTTACAATATAACTGTAAGTTCCGCCCGAATCAGGGATTACATAAGCAGTAGTATCGTTTAAAGGGTGGAGGAAAGAACCATACCAACCTACAGAATCAATAGGAACATCGTAAGTCCAGCCTTGAGGAACTAGGTTTGGATCAAGATTAAGTGTCCAATTAAAAATATATCCGTTATCAATACCCCAATTATCGCATATCTTTATTGTCCAAGTTCCATTTAAAGGACAACCGATAAGACCGGCAAAAGCAGCTTCAGGATCATAATAGCCAGTGTTGTTATAAATATTCGTGGAGTCCATTTGTGTTCCGCTACTATGTGTATTAAATGTTCCAATTGTTGGATAAATTTCTGACCAGCAATAGTTCCATCCTGTTCCAGGAGGATTGGCAGAAGCTGCACAAGGTTGTGAGGAATTATCATTAGAATTTGCATTTCCTAAATTAGCTCCACCAGAATTAATATAAGATTTAAGCACCACTTGTTGGCTGTTAGGACAGATTATCGTGAAATCTAAATCTCCGACAAAAGTATGCTCCATATTTACACAAATGGAGAGAATATCAGAAGCAGAATTTACTGTTTGTCCTGGAGCAAATGACGTAAAAGTAACATCAGTATTATAACAAAGCTGTGGACAATTAGGACCATCAGGGATAAACATGGTGCTATCGAAGCTTTCTGTTGCTGATTGCACACCACCAATGGGCTCTACGGTTACCACCGAGTTTGGATCGTAACCGACATTCATATAAACAGTGTCAGAACCAGAGCATATATCGCTTAATGCATTCACGTCTGTAATAGGATTTCTCGACATCATTACCCGAACATCTAGGGTATTTGTACTAACGCAGCCATTTACATCTGTTATCGTTAAGGCAACATCATATCCCATGGGAACAGCGTAATAATGATCAACCACTTGTCCTGTTGCCGTATTTCCATCTCCAAAATCCCATTCAAAGGTGGAAGTAGCATCACTTTGTGTATAAACCATATTGTTTTGAGGATAAATTCCCATAGCTGCAAAGTGAATACTATCACCAAAACATAAAGGAATATAGCTGGTATCATTAGGATGAGGTGAAGTGTTGAGAGAGTCAATACTAACTAAAACTGTTTGACATAATGGTTGACAAAAAATTTCCGCTTCCCATCCTGGCGCTGAAGCTGCACTATGCGATTTGAAACGGAAGGTTAAGCATCCGCTCGCATTTGAAATTGAAGCCTGAACAGAATATAGAAACAAGGTGTTGGCATTGTTGTAAGTGCCGATTAAAGGTGCCGCAGTACTATTTCCATCATAAATATAAAGCGTGTCGGCTGGATTAATATTAAACTCCCAAAAATACACTCTAATATGTGTATTAGTTGTACTATTAGAGCAAAAAGTCATGGTATAATCTTCCCCGCTTTGATAATCGCCAGCATTTCCACCGCTGTCATAAAAATCTCCAGTACATGTGCTGACAGTCCCACCGTTACTTATTAAATAAGTTTGAGCTGGAGAATATAATGCAAAACTCCATATAAACAGTAAAATAAAAAGAAATTTCTTATGCATTTGTTAAGTATGTTTTATTGTAGTGATTTTTTGTAATTTTCAAATTCTTTCTCGAATACTTCAATCGGTTTAAAAACAATATATCTACCACTTTCGCCAAGCTTATAATGTGTATAAGCGCTATAGCTTCTTTTAATGGAATACTTTAGTGGATTAAAGCTTTTTTGGTTCAAACTTTCAATATCTTCATCAAAAAAACGAGTTTTATTACTTACATAATATAAACTTCTGATATCAATAGCATCTTGAACAGCTTTTTCTTTGGGTTGAGAAAAGAAAAATGCATTTTCTAAGAAAAAATGATAATACAAGAGTCTTTCTGGATTATTTTGTTGTAATAATAAAACTTCCTCTTCCCCGAATGCTTCAATAATTCTTTGGTCAACAGAGTTTTGAGACTTAATAACTAATGAAGAAATGGTAAAAATAACGATACAATAGATTGTTTTTGACATAGTAAAGTGTTGTAGATACTTGATTTTTAGACAAAATATATTCGCATTCGTTTAATTTAGTTAACAAAATTAAGCTTATTTTCTAAGAAAAAGAATTTTTTAGCTTGATTTTTATTGATTTACTGATAAAATTAACAAAAAACCGTATATTTGTAACATCATTAATACAAACAACAATAAATTTGGAACTATGCAAAAATGTATCATAATTTTTATAGCACTGAGTATAAGTTTACAGCTTAATGCTCAAAAGACTAAAGTAGAAGAAAAACGTGAAAATATTGGAGGAGGAGTGAATAACGCTCTTGTTGTTACCATTTTTTCAGCAGATGTAAGTGAAGCAGAAAAAGAGTGGAAAAAAATGATGAAATCAGCAAAAGCTAAAGTATCCGGACGCAAGGAAATTTTTGCTGATGATGCTGAATTACCATATATTTCTGATAATACAATAGATGTTTACGCTGTTTTTGAGCAGAAAAATGAAGATGTGTATATGGTTGTTGCTTTTGATTTAGGCGGTAGTTTTCTTACTTCATCAGAGCATAAAGTGCAATATAAAGCAGCCGAAAAAATGATTTATGATTTTGCCGTAAATATTGCCAAGCAATGTATTGAAAACAATCTGAAAGATGAAGAAAAAAACCTGAAATCCATGGAAAAGGATTTGGATAAGCTAAAATCAGATAATGAATCCTTGCATAAGGATATCCAACGATATGAAGAACAAATTGAAAAAGCAAAAAAGGAAATTGAAGAGAACGTGAAGGAGCAGGAGAAAAAAGTAACAGATATTGAAACACAGCAGAAGCTAGTGAAAGCGATTGAAGAAAAATTAAAAAAAGTAGATTAGTTGATGAAGGAAAAACCCTTAATTTTAGTCAGCAATGACGATGGTTTTGATGCAAAAGGGATTAAGCAGTTAATCTGTCTTATGCAAGAAATTGGAGATGTTTTTGTTGTTGCACCTGACAGACCGCAATCTGCAAAAGGTCACGCTATCACTATTGATGCTCCCTTAAAATATAAGCAGCATGAAGAATATGATTTTCCTTTCTACAGTTGCAATGGCACATCTGCTGATGCAGTTAAACTTGCATTGCGAAAAATAATGCCCCGCATGCCAGATTTAGTAGTTTCGGGAATAAACCACGGCTCGAATTCTTCCGTTAGTGTTATTTATTCAGGAACCATGGCAGCAGTTATAGAAGCTGCAATGCAAGGCATTCCAGCTATTGGCTTTTCTTTACTTGATTATTCTCCCGAAGCCGACTTTGAGCCTTCTGCTGACATCATCCGTAAAATTACCAAAGAAGCCTTAAAACAAGGGATTCCTGTTCATCATTGCTTAAATGTTAATATTCCAAAAACTGATAAAATTCGAGGAATTAAGCTTTGTCGCCAAGCAAGAGGAAAATGGATAGAAGATTTTGATGTTCGTCAAGACCCTCACAAAAGAACATATATGTGGTTGACAGGTTATTATGAAATAACAGATGAAGGAAAAGACACAGATGAATATGCACTTTCCAACGACTATGTTTCCGTTGTTCCTGTGCAATACGATTTGACAGATTATGCTTATTTAGAAGAACTTAAAAAATGGAAATTGGATGAATAATTTTTTTAAAAAAGACAATATCTTTTTTGGCATTTTAGTGGGAATCTTATTCCCTTTGTTTATTTATGGAATAATTAAAGGAATTAATTATTTTTTCCTTACAGATAAAGAAAGCTTACAGCCAATTAAAGAAACAACCGCACAATTGGTTAGCATTGTATTCAATGTTTTTATTATGCGCTACTATTTACTGCGAGCAAAACTGGATAAAACAGGAAGAGGGATATTAGCCATCACTTTTGTTCTTACAGCAGTGTATTTCGGAATTAATTATTTGTAAATCGGATGAAGTATTACATTATAGCAGGCGAGGCATCAGGAGATTTACACGCGTCTAATTTGATGAAGGAAATCAAAAAAAAGGACGCAGCTGCTGTTTTCAGAGGTTGCGGCGGCGATTTAATGAAAGAGCAAGGTCTTGATGTTTTTATGCATTATAAAACCATGGATTATATGGGTTTTGCTGAGGTTTTTGCTCATTTACGAAAGATATTGCAAAACCTTAAAGAATGTAAAAAAGATATTCTTCATTTCAAACCCGATGTAATTATTTTGCTTGATTATCCCGGTTTTAATATGCGCATTGCTAGCTTTACAAAGCAAGAGTCTATTCCTACTTTCTACTACATCTCTCCGCAAATTTGGGCTTGGAAAAGAAAGCGAGTGCATAAAATCAAGCGTGATGTTGATAGAATGTTTGTAGTTTTACCTTTTGTGAAAGATTTCTATGCAAATTACGATTATGCTGTTGATTATGTCGGACATCCTTTGCTCGATGCCGTTCAATCCTATAAAGAAGAACCAACGAAAATCAATTCGATAAAGGAGAAAGACAAATTGGTTCTTTTACTTCCTGGTAGCCGAAAACAAGAAGTTTCGCGTATTTTGCCAATAATGTGCAAAATGACAGCATCTTTTCCTGATGTACAATTTGTTGTAGGTGGCGTTTCTTCCTTGGGAGAAAGTTTTTATGCTCCTTATCTGCAAGAATACCAGATTCCTGTTTTATTCTCACAAACATACTCTTTGTTAAGTCAGGCAGATGCAGCCGTTGTAACTTCAGGAACAGCCAGCCTCGAAACAGCCTTATTTGCTGTTCCGCAATTTGTGTGTTATAAAACATCTTTTTTATCATACCATATTGCCAAAGCTTTGGTAGGAAATAGAATTAAATATATTTCTTTGCCAAATTTAATTATGGATAAAGAGCTTGTTAAGGAAATGATACAAAGCGATTTAAATCTAAAAAAAATGAAGGATGAATTGCAAAGAATCCTTTATGATGAAAAGAAAAGAGCTGCTATCTTATCAGATTATAGTATTTTAGCCGAAAAATTAGGAGGTCGTGGAGCATCCGAAAGAACTGCTAATTTAATGTGGAATTATTTGAATAATGACGTTTTATGAGAAAAACCCTGTTTCTATCATTTTTGTTTTTACTACTCCATTATGCATCTTTTGCTGTTTTCTTAGACATCAGGGTCTATGCGGCAGGTACAATTCAAGAAGTTGAAATACAAGTGAAATCTGGAAAATATCAATTAATAAATACAGAAAACGATTTAGTGATTGTTGATTTATACAAAAACAGCAGTTTTCGTTGCAATATAACTAACGACACAACTATCCATTTGTGGAAAGACGGAGAATTAATCGGAACCTATGAAGAGATTTTTATGAAAGGCTCAGGTTTTATGAACACTTTTGAGATTGTTCCACGAATTCCAGCCTATGAAACACGAATGTATGATGATAATTTGCGCATTTTCCCGAAAGCAGGAGAATTAGTTTTAGTGAATAATGTAATGTTAGAAAAATACATTGCTGGCGTTGTTGAATCGGAGGGAGGCGGAAGTACAAAGGATTTTGATTTTTTCGTTGTGCAGGCTATTACATGTAGAACTTATGCGCTTAATAATGTTAGAAAGCATGTTGAAGATGGTTATCATTTATGTGATTTGGTTCATTGTCAAGCCTTTAAAGGAAGGTGTAAAAGTTCCACTATCATGATGGCCAGCAGTCAAACAGCAGGAAAAGTAATCGTGGATAAAAATGATAAAATGATAGCGGCGGCTTTCCATTCTAATTCAGGAGGACATACAATAAATTCCGAGGATGTCTGGTCAATTCCTACTCCATATCTGAAAGCAGTACCCGATAGCTTTAGCCTTGTGGGAAGAAATGCAACTTGGCAAAAATTGATAGATAAAAAGAAGTGGTTGAACTATTTTTCTGATAATTATGATTATCCTATCGATGATAAAGAAAAAAGAGATCTGCTCCTAGAATTTGAGCAGCCGGAAAGAAAAGTCTATTTTGTGGATTCTATTCCATTAAAAAATATTCGTCAAGCCTTTCAATTAAAATCTACTTTCTTTAGTGTTTACGATAGAGGAGAACATGTGTTACTTAACGGAAAAGGCTATGGACATGGCGTTGGTTTATCACAGGAAGGTGCTATTCGAATGATTGAGATGGGGTATTCTTATGAAGAGGTGATACATTACTATTATACTGATGTGCGCATAGTGAATTTTAGAGAATTAAATTACTTTTTTATTAATTACTATAACTAAGTTAGCGGAGAAAACATTGTGAATTTTTGGTCACAACTTCCTTTTGTAAGAATTTGTTTTGCATGGATTGCAGCTACCATGGCAGCCTTTTTATTCCCAGGACTGATGTCTCCTCTTGCTGCAATCATAATAATCAGCTTATTAATTACTGCTTTTTTCCTTTTGGATGATATTTTAGCTTACAAACACAGAAGACTTTCTTCCATAATTCTGATTTTAGCCATAGTTGTGCTCGGATATTCCTATGTTAATTTCAGACAAGAACAAAAACTAAAGTCGCATTTTTCTACACTAATTGAAAATGAAAAGCAAGAAATTGAAAATGAG
>CAZJZP010000128.1:0-7486 GCA_964550505.1 uncultured Prolixibacteraceae bacterium
GATTTGCGATAGTATCCCATCCTGCGTTTGATGTAAGCACATCAGGCGGGTCGGGAACTAAGGTAACTTGCGCAGGAGCAACTTCTTCAACCAAGGATAAAAAGCTTGCTGAAGGGTAACCTTCAATATTGAACTCTACCTTAATAGCTTTTTTGATATCGCGCACATCTTGATAACGAATGTGTCGTTCATCGGGTCGTGGATGAACCGTAATTCCTTCTGCTCCAAAACGTTCACAATTCACTGCTGCTTCTAACACATTGGGAATATTTCCACCGCGAGCATTTCGGATAGTAGCAATTTTATTAATATTGACACTTAATTTTGTCATTCTTCTAGTTGTTTTTTGTGCAAAGCTAAAACTTTTAGAAAGATTTTGCTTAATCAATACTAATTTTTACCTTTGGTTTTTTAAAAATTATGTTCGCAAAAAATTTATTATCTGAAAGCATTGCTATTGTAAAGACTTCAAACACAGGATTGGAAGCCTTATCCATTATGGAAGAATGTAAGTTAGAACATCTTCCGATCGTTAACAATGTTGATTATTTGGGTTTACTATCTGAATCGGATATTTTTGCCATGAATCAACCCGAGGAAGCTATTGGCAATTATTCCTTATCCAAAAAAAGACCTTATGTTTATGATTTTGAACATATTTACGATATTTTGCGGCTAATGGAACAAGAAAATATTTCTGTTGTAGCAGTGTTAGAAAAAAAGACAGAACAATATATTGGATCTATCACGCGCAACAGCATATTACAAGCCTTATCAAATATCACAGCCTTATCGCAACCGGGTGGAATTATCGTATTAGAAATGCCTGCAAACAGCTATCAGTTATCAGAAATCGCCAATATTGTTGAAAGCAATGATGCCAGTATTTTAAGTTGTTTTGTGAATGCAAAAGAAGATTCTAATATTTTGGAAGTAACCATCAAAATCAACAAAGAAGATATTTCTGCTATTGCACAAACCTTCAACAGATACGAATATACCATTATGGCTTCTTACGCAAAACAAGACAGTAATTGGGATGAACTAAAAGACAGATGGAATTTATTGATGAAATACCTCAATATGTAAGCGCTAATGCACAAAACCATACTGCTATATCTTCTTTTACTTACTAGCTGCTCTCTTTTAGCTCAGGAAAAACAGCAAAATGCTACTTTTCGCATTGCAGATATTCAGATTGAGGGCAACAAAAAAACAAAAGCACCTATAATCCTTCGCGAACTTAGCCTTGGCATCGGAGATACTATAATCAAAAGCGATATCCCTTCTTTTTGCAAAGAAGCCGAAGAAAACATCATGAATCTCTCCCTTTTTAATTTTGTTACCGTAACAGCAGAGAAAAATGAACAGGAAATTATTATTTTTATTCAAGTAAAAGAACGTTGGTATCTTTGGCCTATTCCTTTTGTTGTGCTTTCCGATAGGAATTTTAATGCTTGGTGGGAAAAAAAAGATTTACACCGCTTTTCTTATGGATTATATATTGCTAAAGAAAATTGTCGGGGAAGAAATGAAAAACTACAAATTTTAGCTGGAATCGGTTATAACAGACAAATTGGTTTCGCATACAGTATTCCCTACATTAATAAAAAGAAAAGCTGGGGCATTTCCTTTGTAGTTTTAGATAGAAAATACCACGAATCTTCATATATTACGCTTGAAAACAAGGAAAATTTCATTCGTATAGACGAAAACTATGCTAAAATGGATTTTTCTAGCTTAGTGGAATTCAATTATAGAAAAAGCATCCACAACTTTCACCGTTTTCGAATGCAATACAATCAAATTGACATTAATGACAGCATTTTGCTGCTCAACCGAAACTATATTCCACAAAAACACACAAAATATTTCAGCTTTAATTACAAATTCAAACATGACTATCGAAATTATATTCATTATCCTTTAAAGGGTCATTATTTTGATATTGAAATCACTAAATACGGTCTGGGATTGATGGACAACAATATCAATCATGCGCGTTTTTATCTTACAGGCAGGAAATATTTTCAATTAGCCTCACGAACATACTTCGCAAGCGAATTAAAAACCGGATTTACCATCGGAAATAATGATTCTTATTATTTTTCACAAGCCTTGGGCTACAACAATGATTTTGTACGTTCTTTTGAAACCTATGTTATTGATGGTTTGCATTATGGATTGTTCAAATCAAACCTGAAATACGAACTGCAAGAAAAAAAGGAAATGCATTTTTCTTTTATCCCTTGGGAAAAATTCAATCATTTGCATTATGCTGTTTATTTTAATCTTTTTACAGACGCGGCTTATGTATATTCCAAAAATCCATTGGTATCAAATAAACTTGACAATAGTTTGGTCTTTGGTAGCGGTATTGGCTTGGACTTTGTAACGTATTATGACATTGTCTTTCGTTTAGAATACGCTTGGAATCCAATTTATCAGGGTGGTTTTTTCATTCATTTTATGTCGGCTATCTAAAAGTTTTTTTTTGTCTGCTTTTTTTTTAATTTTGACAATTGATAAACTACACACTATGCGAATAGCAATTTTTGGAAAACGTGTTTTTGAAGAAAAGAAAGCTTATATTCCTTTTCTTTTCTCTTGTATTGAAAAACAAAAAATGGAATATGCTGTATATGAAAAATATGCGAAAAATATTCACTCTTTTTTTCCAGATATTCCTGTGGAGAAAACCTTCACTGATCATAAAGATTTAACAGACTATCAACCCGACATTCTTATCAGTATTGGTGGTGATGGAAGTTTTTTAGACACGGTAAATTTAATTAAAGACTCGGGTATTCCTGTTTTTGGGATTAACTTGGGAAGAATGGGATTTTTATCCAGCTGTCCTAAAGAAAACATAGCAGAAGCCTTTCGATTAATTGCTATCAAAAACTACAGCATTGAATCCAGAAATTTACTATGTAATGCAAGTGAAATTGAAGGATTTGACAACAATCAAACTGCCCTAAATGAATTTTGCATTAGTAAAAGTGCAGAATCAACGATGATAAAAATCAGAACAATTGTTGATAAACGCTATTTAAACACCTATTGGGCTGACGGACTGCTTATTGCAACGCCAACTGGATCTACTGCATATTCATTAAGTTGCGGAGGACCAATTATTACTCCAGATTCAAAAAATTTCATCATTACACCAATAGCATCACACAATTTAACCGTTCGTCCAATCGTTATACCTGATAGTAGTAAAATTCAAATTGAAGTGGACGGAAAAAAATTTCCATTTTTAGCGAGTTTGGATTCTTACGTAAAAAGCTTTAATCAACCAACTACTTTCACTATAGAAAAAGCTGGTTATGAGTTGAATATAATAAAATTAGACGGACATGATTTTTTTGAAACCATACGTGAAAAACTTTTATGGGGAACCGACGTAAGAAATTAACATTTGTTTTACAGTTTTTCTGTAATTTTTTTATATTTTTGTTTTTTGAATTATAAATAGAACATCTGCTTCATGAAAAAAACGACGATTATATTATTAATCATTTTTTGTTGTGTAGAAATCTCCCAAGCTCAGTTGTGGAGAAGAGATAGAGAAGAATTTGTTTTTTCTCTGGGTGCTACAAACTTTCTTGGTGACTTAGGAGGAGCTGATCAAATCGGAACCAATGGTTTCAGGGATTTGAATTTTCCATCTACCCGACCTATAGGATCTGTAGCATATAGATACCGCACAGGACGCCAACATTATGTCAAGAGCTGGGTAGCTTTTGGTTATCTTTATGGAAATGATGCACTTACCGAAGAGCCATTGCGTAACAATAGAAATTTGCATTTCAGGAGTCCTCTCGCAGAAATTGGAACACAGTTCGAATGGTCATTAACAAGACAAAGAGAAGGACACAGATATAAACTCAAAGGTGTCAGAGGATGGAGACATATCAATATTGAAGCTTATGTTTTCGCAGGGGTTTCTGCTTTTTGGTTTGACCCAAGAGCTCAAGGTTCAGATGGAGTTTGGTACAGATTAAAACCTCTTCAAACTGAAGGGCAAGGAATGGTTGAAACAAGAAAACAATACTCTAATTTCCAAGTCGCTATTCCTATGGGATTTGGTTTTAAATACGGAATTAGCTCTAACGTTTCTATTGGTCTTGAATACGGAATACGAAAAACCTTTACCGATTATATTGATGACTGTAGTACCACTTACTTTGATAATGCAGAAATTGTCAAACAAAACGGTCCCCTAGCTGGATATTTTGCCGATCCTTCAAAAGGAACAATTCCAACGCAAACATTAGAAGGAGAACAACGTGGCGACCCAACAGATAAAGATGCTTATATGTTTGCTTGTCTCACTTTATATTACAAAATACCTAAAGGAAGACTTGCTTTACCCAAATTTTAACCAAGTTTAAGCTTATTGAATTAAAATTTTACCTAGTTTTGTAAAAAATTTGAAGATGCAAATATGAAGTAATTTCATATTACGTAACTACTTTATATTATGTCATTGTAAAACCATAAACTGATGAAAAAAAACATAGTCATCTTGTTAATAATGCTAGGGCTTTTCTCAACTGTATCTGCTCAGAGGAATGAAGTTGGTCTTTTTGGCGGTGGTACTTATTATCTTGGAGATATTAATCCTGCCAAACATTTTACATTTATCAAACCCTCTTATGGTTTGGTTTATCGTTATAATTTTACTCCACACTGGACTTTTAAATTTAATGCAATTCAAGGAAAAGTATATAGTTCCGATAAGAAAATAGATTTCAATCCAGAGAGAAATCTTCATTTTCAATCAAAAATTACGGAAGTTTCAACTCAAGTTGAATTAAATTTCTTTAAATACGTAACAGGAAGTAAAGACATGCTCTTTTCTCCGTATATATTTGGTGGTTTTTCTATTTTTTCTTTTAATCCGCAAGCAGAACTTAATGGCGAATGGTATGATTTACAACCACTTGGAACAGAAGGTCAAGGAACAACAGCTTATCCTGAAAAAGAACCATACAATTTGGTTTCTTATGCGATCCCGTTTGGACTAGGCTTCAAACTGAGTTTGTCCGAAAGCCTCAGTCTTGCAACAGAATGGGGTCTAAGAAAAACATTTACCGATTACCTTGATGATGTTAGTACAACCTATGCTGACCCATATGTTCTTTCATCACAAAACACTCCTGTTGCTGCTTCATTAGCTGACAGAACAGAATATCAGGAAGGTGAACAGCCTGTTGACAAAACTGGACTTCAAAGAGGAGATCCAACCACAAACGATTGGTATTCCTTTTTTGGAATAAGCATAACTTTTCGTTTGAAAGGAGGAAAAGATGTTTGTCCTGCTTTTAAAGGAGTTAGAAGTTTTAAAGAATATTATACAGATTAGTTTTATATGGATTCAACGCAAGATAATTTTCAAACAAGCAATATCCCCCAACACATTGCTATTATAATGGACGGGAATGGCAGGTGGGCAAAAAAACAAGGGAAAATAAGAACTGCAGGGCATGAAGCTGGTACAAAATCAGTGCGAAAAATCGTGGAAGAATCTGTTCGCTTAAACATTAAATATCTGACGCTTTACACCTTTTCAACGGAAAATTGGAATAGACCTAAATATGAAATCAATGCATTGATGCAAATTTTGGTAAATTCATTAAATAAAGAAGAACCTACACTAAATAAGAATAATATTCGTTTACATGCAATAGGTCATTTAGACCAACTAAAAAAAGATATTAAAAAGCAATTAATGCAGGTTATTGATAATACAAGTAAAAATGACGGATTAAATTTAGTTTTGGCTCTAAGTTACAGTGCTAAATGGGAAATTATTGAAGCTGTTAAAACAATTGCTGAAGAGGTGAAACAAAACAAATTGGAGAGCAACGATATTACTAAGGACTTATTCAAGGATTATCTTTGCACCAAAAATATTCCAGATCCCGATCTTTTAATTCGTACGGGAGGGGAACAACGAATTAGTAATTTTCTTCTTTGGCAAATTGCTTATTCAGAACTGTATTTTACGCCCTGCTTGTGGCCAGATTTTGATGAAAAAGCATTAAATGAAGCAATTATTGATTATCAAAATAGAGAAAGAAGATTTGGAAAAACCAGTGAACAACTCATACACAATGAAAATATTTAAGACATATATTATAAGTACACTTCTTTTTGTTTTCCTTTTTACAATGTATTCAAAGGCGCAAAATGATTTTAACGTTGTTAACTATTCAAGCCCGAAAGATTATGAAATTGGAGGAATAACAGTTAGTGGAGTGGAATTTTTAGACAACAATATCCTTATCCTCTTATCTGGTCTTCAAGTGGGAGATGTTATCTCTGTGCCCGGAGATAAAACCACAAAAGCTATTCAAAATTTATGGGATCAAGGCTTATTTGAAGAAGTTACTATAAGCATTAGCAAAACGCAAGGAAAACTTATATTTCTAAATATTCATTTAGTAGAAAGACCGCGACTGAGCAAATACTATTTTACTGGAATAAAAAAGGCTGAAGCAGATAATCTGAAAGACGAACTTAAAATGTCGCGAGGCGATGTGGTAACAGAAGAATACCTTATTCGTATCCAAAACAAAATTCGACGCCATTTTGTTGACAAAGCTTATCTTAATGTTGAAGTTAATATCCAACAAATTAAAGATACTACTTCCTTAAAAAATGATATTGATTTGAAAATTGAAGTCAACAAAAAACAAAAAGTAAAAATACGCAACATTGATATTAAAGGAAATGAAAATCTTGCTTCCTCAAAAATTAAAAGAGGGATGAAAGACACCAAAGAAAAAGCCTTTTATCGTGTGTGGAAAAGATCAAAGTATATTAATAGTAACTATACCGAAGATAAAAAAACAATCATTGATAAATACCATGAGCTGGGATACCGTGATGCAAAAATTGTAAATGATACGCTCATTCATCTTAGCGAAAAAGAAGTTGAACTAGAAATTAAAATTGAAGAAGGAAATCAATATTATTTCGGAGATATCACTTGGTCTGGAAACACCAAATATTCTGATAAAGAATTGTCTGAAATACTTGGAGTAAAGAAAGGGGACGTATATAATAAGAATGTCTTAGATGCGAATCTATACATGAATATGGAAGGAATGGATATCAGTTCTTTATACTTAGATGATGGCTACCTCTTTTTTCAAGTAAATCCAACAGAATCCAGAGTATATAACGACACTATTGACTTAGTAATGCAAATATACGAAGGCAAGCAAGCTATTATCAACAAAGTTACTATCACTGGCAATACAAGAACAAACGATCATGTAATATTAAGAGAAATACGAACAAAGCCTGGTGAATTATTTAAACGTTCCGATATCACAAGAACACTCAGGGAATTAGCACAACTACGTTATTTCAATCAAGAAAAACTAAATGTAAATCCAGTTCCAAATCCAACAGATGGAACGGTAGATATCGAATATATTGTTGAAGAAACCTCAACAGATCAAATTGA
>CAZJZP010000129.1:0-7470 GCA_964550505.1 uncultured Prolixibacteraceae bacterium
TGAATAGAAATTTATTTTCTTCCTTTCCTAAATTTTCTATTTTTGCGAACTGCAAACATAACGTAGATTTTATTGACTAAATCACTGAAAAATGCTTACAAAAACAACTAAATTCACTCCACTCAACATAATATTTATATCAATTATTTCCATGCTAATATTGCATTCTTGCAATTATATTCAGGAAAACCTATTAGACGCGATGAGCGGAGCCAGTAAAAAAATGGCACAAGATGGAAATAGTTTATTCCATCAAACAACAGAACATAGCTTAGAAGTTAGCAATATAAGCGTTACTGGTGAAGTGGTGAAAGAGGGAATGATTGATTTAGATGATTTTTACAAAAGAGAGGTCTTTGTTAAAGAATGTACTTTGAAACATAATAAAATGGAGTTTATTGGTGCTTATCGCTATTGTGGCTATTCTCTGTTTGATTTGCTACATCCTTTCGATGTAGAAAAAAAGAATGCTGAAGAATTCAAGTCCTCTATCGATATGTACGTTGTTATTGAGAATGCGCAAGGAGAAACAAGCGTTTTTAGCTGGTCGGAAATATTTCATACTAATAATCCTCATCAAATCATTATTGCAACAGAATCTGCTCAAATCGAGCCTTACAAAAAGGAGGTGGATTATCCCAAAGCTAAATCTTGGAAAATTGTTGCAGCCAATGATTTATATGCTTACCGAAACATTGAAAATCCCACAAGCATAACAGTCATTTCTTTCGACAAGAAAAAATATCCTATTCAAAAAGGCTTAGACCCAAACTTCAGCCCCGAAGTAAAAGTTTTTGTTGACAATAAAGAAGCCTTTTGCATTGAAGCTATTGATGACAGCAGCAAGTTTCGCAAGTATTATTCTTGTTTTTACGGGATGGGAATGGGTTTTCATGAAGCACCATATTTTGAAGGACCAGAACTGCCTTCTTTGTTTCAGGATTCTATCAATATTCTTGATGCTAAATACATGCAACATGGCTTAGCTTGCTTTGTTGGCATAGACGGTTATCGTTGCATTTATAGTTTTAGCGAATTATTTAACAGAACAGATCAAATCCTTCCTATTCTTTCTATTGCAGAGGATAAAAATGATGGAGGGTATTATAGGATTTTTCTCCCTTCAGAATTTTATGCAGATAGATCGGTAAAAGGATTGGCAGAAATATATCTTTTTACAGAATAAATCCCAATTGTATCATTAATAGTCTTCCGGGAGATTGCTGTAATTTACTGTTGATATATTTTTTGTCGAATAGGTTTTCTATCAAAAATGCCGTCGTAAATCGCTCTTTGAATGTCTTTTCAACACGTAAATTTAGTACTAGATAATCTTCAAATTTATCGGAGAAAAAATATTCATTATCCACATTATTCCATTCATTTATCCATGTTTCACCATAATATTTCAGCATAATAGAAGTATTGACAATTTTATTTCTCCAGCTAAATCCTGCGGAGACTTTATGCATGGGAATATCTGTCAAATAATTGCCCGTAAGATTAGAATCAACTGCTTCATTTAAGATTAAGTGTTCAATTATTTTTGCTGAAGTATAACTATAATTGGCAAAAACACTAATATTATCTTTAAAATGATATTTGCTTTCTACTTCAAAACCACTGATATGAACTTTCCCAATATTACTTTTGGTAATAATAGGTGCTCTTCTGAAAAACATATTTACAGTATCTCCGGTACTGGTATAATACATAAAATCTTCTCCAATACTGTGAAAGAAAGATAAATTAAACAATAGGTTTTTCACAATTTGTACATCTCCTCCCAACTCAAAAGCATGGATATTTTCTGGTTGGAGATTAGGATTTGCCACTGCAAAAGTTCCTCTCCTGCTTCCTGTTCGACTCATATCATCCAGAATTGGGGCTCTAAATCCCTTTGCGTAAGAGAAAAATATTCTATTCTCCTTAGGACTGACATATCTAATGGAAAAACGAGGAGACAAAGCGTCCCATTTTTTCGGACTAATATCATCAAAGGCATATTCCTCATAAAAAGCAATAGAATACGACGGATATTCAATAGAAAAGTGTGCATTATAAAACCTAGCATAATCATAACGAAGTCCAAGATTCACAAAAAGACGATTATTCCATAATTGAAATTCATCTTGCACATAAGCAGCAAAAATGTCCATATTGGCAGCATTACTAATAATATCTGTTGAAGTATAATAAATATCACTGCCGTCCACTGCTCCAAATTTTCCATTTAACCCAAAACTTATCTTATGCTTTTCCCATTTTTGATAATCAAAATCCAGCTGTATTCCCATATCTTTTCTTTGGGCATCGGCTTCATATAATTTATAGGTGCCCTCGTTCATATATTCATAAATTCTGAAATAATGTTCCAGATTACTAAAACAAATAATTTGCCATTGAAGCAAAGACAATTTTTGCTTATATTTTAGCAAATTTGAAAAAGTTTTGTGTTTGGAAAAAGCACCATAATTATCAAAAAGCTGTACTCCATTTCCACGCATATCATCAAAAAACTGAGATTGAACTTCTAGTGCATGTTTTTTACCCCATTCATAACCAGCTTTCACTCGAAACGAATATTCCCGCAGATAAGATGGAACTAAAATACTATCTTCAATAGTATGAAAAATTTCAGGAGTAACGATATAACCATCACTTCTCTTAAAGTTTGCAGCAGCATTCCAGTAAAACCGATGCAAACTATCTTTTCTTTTTTCTAAACCACTAAGTTGAATATCAGAATTGAAACTATTGTATGTACCATAAGACAAATCCAGATTTCCCTCTAGTCTATCTTTAGGTTTTTTGCTTATTATTTCTATCACGCCTCCCATAGCTCCGCTACCATATTTTGCAGGACCTGGTCCTTTAATAATATTAATAGATTCAACATTTTTTTTATTGAACAGATGCCAATTTACCGAACCACTTTCAGCTTTGTTTAAAGGCATCCCATCCATCACAACAAGTGTTCTACCTTGGTCGTTTGACGGCATTCCACGCATACTTACCACTACTTTGCTAGAATATACGCCAATAGTATTATTTGTCATTAAACCGGGAGCATACTCTATTATTTCGCTAATACTTTGCATGGGTGCTAAAGCAATTTCCTCTGCTTCAATACGATGCATTCTTTGTGCCTGATTAACAATATTTTCTTCTTTTTTGGCAATTATTTCAATTGCTTTAGAAGAAAAAACGGTATCCATAAGCATTATGCTAAGTTTAATCCCTTTACCTTGCTCAACAATAAAATCTTGCTCTAATTTGCGATAGGATATATGACTAACAACTAAGGTGTATTTTCCATCTTTCAAATTTCGTATCTCAAAATTTCCATTATTATCACTTACTGTTCCTCTTGCTGTAGATTTGACAGTAATGTTTGCATTTGGAATGGGGTTCATACTAATAGAATCAAGAATTTGCCCTTTGACAAATCCTTGATTCCTGTTTTGTGCTGAAACTAACAATGTTGATAACTGTAATAAAAAGAAAACAGCTATACCATAAAAGATCTTTCTCATCTACTCTCGTCTATTGCTGAATTTTAACAGCTATTTCCATATATCCATTTTCGGCATCATCAGTATAGATGACCTTAACAAGACCTAACTTACCTCCTGCCGTTAAAAAAGGTATTACTTTTCCCGCTGTTGCCCATTTAAACTTTTTCTTTCC
This sequence comes from uncultured Prolixibacteraceae bacterium, assembly GCA_964550505.1. Taxonomy (GTDB): domain Bacteria; phylum Bacteroidota; class Bacteroidia; order Bacteroidales; family CAZJZP01; genus CAZJZP01. Next base: position 3,691 of record CAZJZP010000129.1, read on the forward strand.
CCAAACAGCTTCATAAGAAACAATTAATAAGCTATCATTTTGCGCAGCATCAAAATCTTGCGTACTTATTGGATCGTTATCCACGCTAATATCCCATAAGGTATAATTTCGTGTTGTCCAATTCACAATATCAGGGTAAAATGTTTGTGCATCGGTACTAAAATTATCCATTTCTCCTGCTGAAGATAATATCGGGGCTGGAGGAACTTCATCAGACTTAAAATACACCAAAACATCAATTGACTGCTGATAAGTTGATGCGGAATCAGTAGTATAAACCACTCCTGTTGATGGGTTTAAGAAATGTCCAAACTGTGTATTCTGCTGAAATCCAAGTTTTATTGATGGAAAATAATAAATCCCTCCAAAAGTAGAATTAGGATCTTTATATACTTCTAAGGATATTTCTGCTGTCAACCTATTTCTATCCATAACAGCAAATTTCCATTTAACTACATCTTCTACATTTTGAAAAAAACGTTTATCAATATCCAGATAATCCGTAAATACAGCTGTATCCATCACGGTAACTTCGGATCCATTTTCCAATTCTTTTTTTATGGTAAAATTGGTTATGTTTTCGGTACCAGCAGTTGCTTGTATTCCAAAAAATAAAGGGTGTCCAACTGCAACTATTGCTCCATCCTGAGTGTAAGCACTTCCACTTTTAAAACTGATAAGCGGAGCTTCTTCTTCTTTGTCTTTTTTACAAGCAAAAAACAAACTTAAAAAAACAATAATCAACAATAAATATCTTGAAATTTTCATCATAATAATTCCTATAATTCTATTTAATAGAAAAGCTGAGTAAAACAATTAATTTTACCCAGCTATTATTTTTTAGTTTACAACAATCTTGGAAACAGCTACAGTATTATCCATTTTAGTAGCATGTACAAAATAAACGCCTGTTTCAAGTCCATTTATTTGCATCTGTTTTTCTTGCATATCATTTTTTGTATAAACGCATTTGCCTAGAAGATCAAAGATTTTTACTTGAAGCATTTCTTCATCATTTTCGATTGTAAAGTTTCCATTTGAGGGATTTGGATAAACGTTTATTGTTGTGAATTTATTTCTTTCAACTCCTGCTATCAAATCTCCAGTAACAATAATGTCATCTATCATTGATATACCAGAGGCTAAAACAGCACTGCCATTATGATCAAGATTTGATGTTTGCAACCAACGCAAAGAAACATTGATAGACAAGTCATTACAAGTGTCAGGCAGAGATACTCCATTTAAAACACCTGTTGTCCAATCATCAGCACAGCTAATAGTTCCATTTGGCAAATCTAACCATTCTGTCCAACCAGAAAGTTTATATTGTACTTTAAAATCTGCTGGACCAGGATTCGTAGCATCAGCTTTTTGTTTAGAATACAATTTCAAATTATGATATCCAACTGTTTTAAATTTCAACATCCAACAGATTGAATCTGCTCCATTTTCCATTCCGCTAGCGCTAGCGCATGAATCTGGAGTTCCTTCAAAACCCTCAATATATGAAATGTTTAATTCATAAAAACTTGATGCACCCCAAGTTCCATATTCACAAGAGATATAACGACTCGAATTAATGGGTAAAGATACATCTACCACATCATCTGCACTTCCTGCAGGGAAAGTCCATGCAGCAATGGTGTCTTGTGCATTAATCTGCATTGCACTAAAAAGGACAAAAGCTAAACTCAATAAGGTAATTTTTTTTCTCATAATTCTTTTTTTAAGTTAATAATCTATTTTTCGTTATGTATTATTTTGCATATCGCAAAGATAGAAAAGAAATGGAAACAAAAAATATTTTTTTATTTTTTTCGGGATATTAAACTATTCAATCAAAAAAAGGAGTTTTTTTTTAAAAAGGCTCAGACATATTTTGCTTAGGTCCTTTTCCGTAGTGTTTTTCAGTCATTTTTTTCCCATCTTTATCGTAAACGACTTCGTAATTTAAGTTGCCATCAACATCATAATACTTCCACTTGCCTTGCTTAAGGACATCTTTGTATTTTCCCTCTGCTGCTTTTTTCCCGTTTACATGATAACGTATAAATTTACCATCGGGAAGATTGTTTTTGTATTCTTGTTCCTGAATAATACGCATAAACTTATCGTAAAACTCCCATTTTCCATCTCTGGAACCTTTATCATAGTTGCCTTCCGAAAGCAAATTTCCTGTTTCATAATATTCTTTCCAATGTTTGTCTTTTAAGCCCATGTGGTAAGCACCTTCATATTTAATTTTTCCATTGGGATGCCAGTATTTGTAATCGCCATGCTTGAGGTTTTCGGAATAATATATCTCATATTTTTGGCTATGATTTTTATTATCGTAGTATCCAATCCACTTTCCTGTCATCAAGCCTTTGTCAAAACTACCCTGATCTTGGATGTGTCCATCAATATACCAACTTGTCCACATACCTTGTTCTTTATCGTCAACAAAATCTCCTTCTCGTTGGATTTTTCCATTTTCAAAATACGCTTTCCAATGACCGCTTCGCTTTCCCATATCAAAAGGTCCTTCTTTCCATTTTTCTCCTGTTTCATAATAATACACCCACATTCCATCTTGTTCCCCTTTTACAAAATCTCCAGTACTTCCAAGTTTTCCTGTTTCAGGATAATAAAAACGCCAGGTACTGACCTGCAAATCATTTACCAATTCCCCTTCCATTTCCATGTTTTCGTTTGGATACCACCAATATGCATACCCATTAAGAGAATCGTTCTCGTAAAAACCTTCAAATGCTAATACTCCATTAGTATGCCAACGCTTGCTTTCTCCTTCCTTCTTTCTGTTTTTCACATACCAGTATTCTTCTCTTTGACCATTTCTGTACCAATTTTCACAAATTCCGTTTTCCACATTCCATCTTCTTGACAGTTGTCCGTTATCGTGCCAATACTTCCACAATCCAACCTTTTCATCATTTTTATATTTCCCGCAACTTAAACTATCTCCATTTTCATAGAACATATTGCGTTTCCCATCTTGCTTATCTTTTTTGTAATTGGTTTTGACTTTTATTTTTCCACTAATATAATATTCAATATATTCTCCATGTTTTTCCCCATTTTTCATTTGCCATTCTTCAATCAAAACACCATCTTCATTCCATATTTTAACAGGGCCATCTTGTGGATGAATGATTTTCCACTTTTGACCATCTTCAAAATAATATTCCCATTTTCCTGTTTTTTCACCCTCTTTCCAGTGTTGGATAGATTGTACGTTTCCATTATCCCACCAAAAAGTCCATTCTCCATGTTTTTTCCCATTTTTTAAACTACCTGCTGATTCTTTTGCTCCGTTACTATACCAAGATTTACTTTCTCCAGTATCAAAATTTTCAATTTTATACATTTTACCGTTTCCATGCCAATACTTCCACTCACCGCTCATTTGATCGTCCTCGAAATAGCCAATAGCAGATATGCTGTCACTAGGATACCAAAAAGTCCATTTCCCTTGCTTTTTGCCATCCATAACTTCGCCTTGACTTCTTTTTTCTCCCGTTTCCCAATAATAGGTTTTTATTTCCTGAGCATGCAGGATGATTGAAGAGAAAGAAAGTAAAATAATTATTATGTACTGTTTCATTGAGGTATAATTTTATTTGTTTCGACTTATGGTATATTCAATTAATTTTCGCATTAAACTTTTAGCTTCTCCATCTTCAAAGCTATCTAATAATTGAAATGCAGCTAGCTTATGTTCTTCCATTAAATCCCATGCATAAGTAACGCCATCACTTTGTAAAATAGTATCTGCTA
>CAZJZP010000130.1:0-6074 GCA_964550505.1 uncultured Prolixibacteraceae bacterium
AATTATCTCTTTAATCATTTCTTATTATTCGAATAAATTTATTTTGCAAAGATAGAAAATAAACTAAAGTGAAAACTGCTGTTTTTGCACATAGAACAAAAACTAGCTAAAGGCATCTTTTGCTTAAAATCTTGAATAAAAGTCTTTTATTGCTTTTTTTTTACGTTTTTTCTTTCTCAACAAAATATTATATTTAATTTTGTAAAACAAAAAACACTTGGACAAAAACAAAGAAATCATGAAAAACGCAAAAAAAATTCTTTATTTAACAATGGTAATTCTAAGCGTATCTTGCGCTCCGATTTACATTCCCAATCAAGTCAACACACCTTTATTAAAAGAAAAAGGCGATGCCAATGCCGCGGTTTCAGTTGGAACATCCGGCTACGATTTGCAATTATCCGGTTCTCCGGCTACTAACTTAGGTCTTATGCTTAATGCATCTTATTATAATTCCGATTCTTCTCATACTCATTTCATGATGGAAGCCGCTGGGGGTTATTATACCTGTTTTAGCGACAGAACCGTATTTGAAGTTTATGCTGGTGGAGGATATGGATTTTCCGAGAGTTTTGTGTCTGGCAGCTTTGAAACATATAAGGGAGGTCATTTTACCAAAGCTTTCGTGCAACCATCTATCGGTTTTGCGGCTGATTATTTTGAAGGAGCATTTTCTCTTCGCTCTGTTTTTATCAATTTTCCAAAATATGGGAATGGGGTTTTTATGGAACCGGTATTAACAGCACGCTTTGGTCCTGAAATGATAAAGTTTACTACGCAAATGGGGTTTTCATTTGATGTAACAGGAGAAATCGATGTAGATTACAGTCCTTTTATTTTTAATTTCGGTTTAGTTTATCAATTAAAATCAAAGGCCAGAGCTAGCTTATAGCAATTATTCTGATAAATAATGAAAAAAAATATTTCCTTTTTTTTGGGCTTCGACTTTAAACTGCTATATTTGTCAGATTTTTGAAATATTAATTACCAAACTAACTAAAAAGAGGGTAAAAAAATGAAAAAAAACGTTCTTATTATTGGTGCAGCTGGTAGAGATTTTCATAATTTCAACACCTATTACCGAGATAATGCAAACTATAATGTAGTTGCATTCACTGCTGCACAAATTCCAGACATTGATGGTCGAAAATATCCTGCCGAACTTGCAGGAAGTTTATATCCCGATGGGATTCCTATTTATGCCGAATGCGATTTAGAAAAATTAATCAAGGAACTAGAAGTAGAAGACTGTGTTTTCTCTTATAGTGATGTACCATATACTCATGTGATGAGTATGAGCGCTAAAGTAAATCAAGCTGGTGCTAATTTTGTATTATTAGGACCAGGGAAAACGCAAATTAAAAGTACAAAGCCACTTATCGCGGTTGGTGCTGTTAGAACAGGTTGCGGAAAATCACAAACTTCCAGAAGAATTATCGAATTATTAATGGAAGCTGGATTAAAAGTAGTTGCTGTTCGTCATCCAATGCCTTATGGCGACCTTGTTGCTCAAAAAGTACAGCGATTTGCTACTGTTGAAGATTTAGCAAAACACAAATGTACTATTGAGGAAATGGAAGAATACGAACCACACGTTGTACGTGGAAACGTTATTTATGCAGGTGTAGATTATGAAGCAATTCTTAGAGCTGCTGAAAACGATCCTGATGGTTGTGATGTTATTCTTTGGGACGGTGGAAACAACGACTTCTCATTCTACAAGCCAGATATGATGGTTACTGTTGTTGACCCACACAGACCAGGTCACGAATTAGCATACTATCCAGGTGAAGCTACTCTTCGACTTGCTGATGTTGTTGTTATCAATAAAATGGATTCCGCTGGTCCTGAAGCAATTCAGATTGTTAGAGACAATATTGCAAAGGTTAATCCTAATGCAGCTGTTGTTGACGGAGCTTCTCCATTATCTATTGATAAACCTGAACTTATCAGAGGTAAAAAAGTATTAGTAGTAGAAGATGGTCCTACTCTTACCCACGGTGAAATGAAAATCGGTGCTGGTACTGTTGCAGCTATGAAATGTGGTGCAGCTGAATTAGTTGACCCAAGAGAATTTGCAGTTGGTAAATTAGCTGAGACATTCCGTATCTATCCTAATATTGGAACGCTTCTTCCTGCAATGGGCTATGGCGACCAACAAATCAAGGATTTGGAAAAAACTATCGAAAATACACCTTGTGATGCTGTTGTTATTGCAACTCCAATTGATCTTAACAGAATTGTTAAAATCAATAAACCAACCGTTAAAGTTGGCTACGACTTGCAGGAGATAGGAACGCCCGACCTCGGGGTTTTTGTCAACGACTTCATTGCAAAGCATAACTTGAAATTACAAAATGCATAATTTTTAAAAAAGCGACTTTTTTAGTCGCTTTTTTTTTGTCGTTTAATCAATAATTAAATAACGTAAAAAAAAACAAATGAAAAACCGAAGTCTAATCTCTATTAACGATTACTCCAAAGAAGAGTATTATCAAATCCTCGACAAGGCTGAAGAATTTGAAAAAAACCCTCGCCAGAAAATTCTTGATAATCATGTAATTGCAAGCTTGTTTTTTGAACCATCTACCCGTACTCGCCTAAGTTTTGAATCAGCAGTACAAATGTTGGGAGGAAGAATAATTGGTTTTACCGATGCAGCTACATCCTCTGTGAAAAAAGGGGAATCGCTCCGAGATTCCATTATGACAGTGGCAAATTATTCTGACCTTATTATTATGCGTCATCCGGTTGATGGAAGTGCTCGTTTTGCCAGTGAAGTTTCTTCTGTCCCTATTATTAATGCAGGAGACGGTTCTAATCAACATCCTACACAATGTCTGCTCGATCTTTATTCTATCAGAAAAACCCAAGGCACATTAGAAAACCTTAACGTTGCTTTTGTTGGAGACCTAAAATATGGTAGAACAGTTCACTCCAACGTTATTGCAATGACAGAATTTAACACAACATACCACTTGGTTTCTCCTTTTGAATTAAAGCTTCCATCTGCTGTAAAACAACATATTAAAGATAAAAACTTGAAATATTATCAATATACAGAATTAGAGGAAGTTATTGATAAAGTTGACATTATCTATATGACAAGAATACAAAAAGAACGCTTCTCCGATCCGATGGAATATGAAAAGGTTAAGAATTCTTATATCTTAAAACAATCCATGTTGAAAAATGCTAAAGACAATATGCGTGTTCTACATCCTATGCCACGTGTGAATGAAATTGAAGTGGCTGTTGATGCAGATGAAAAAGCATATTATTTTCAACAAGCATTGAATGGCGTTTATGTCAGACAAGCATTATTAAGTCTAATTCTTGGTGTTTAATTCTAAAAATCTAATGTACAATGAATAAAAGAAAAGAACTTATCGTTTCCGCACTTGAAAATGGAACCGTTATCGACCATATAACCGAAGGAAATGTAATGGCTGTTATCAGAATCCTTAAATTGGAAGATTTTGAAGACCAGATTTATTTGGGAGCAAATTTGGAGAGTAAAAAATATGGCAAAAAAGGCATTATCAAAGTCAGTAATCGCTATTTTGAAAGCCACGAGATTAATAAAATTGCACTCGTTTCTCCGTATGCTACTTTAATAGAAATTCGAGATTTTCAAATTACATCAAAAAAACAAGTGGATGTTCCCGATAAAGTAGAAGGCTTTGTGAAATGCATTAATCCAAAATGTGTTACCAATATGGAAGATGTGAAAACAAAGTTTAAAGTTCTTGATAAAAAAGATGTGAAGCTTAGATGTCATTATTGTGAAAAAATCACGGCTAAGAAAAACATGCATTTTATTTAGTATTCTCGGCAAAGCATTGAAATAATTCAACTAATTTTCCAGCAGTTTGTGGTGGAATCTTAAACTCTTTTGTAAAATTCAACTATCTTTGTCTATTGTTTTTCAAAGAAAAAACATAGTAGTTTTATTTATTAATAGCTTATTTTTTAAATGATAAAAAAGCTTGCACAAAAAATATTATCCTTTTTATTTTCAATGCATGCATTTGCATTTTTAAGCGTGTTTTTTGTTATTGGAATTGCTTCAGCTACTTTTATCGAGCATTTTTATTCGCGTGAAATTGCCAGGGTATTAGTTTACGATGCAGTCTATTTCGAAATCCTTTGTTTTTATTATGCTCTACTATTGATTTACCATATTTTTTCCAAAAGCTTTTTTAAAAAACGAAAATATGCAGCTTTAGGCTTCCATTTTGCCATCGTTTTTATTCTTTTGGGTGCTTTTACTACCCGTCATTTTGGAGAAGAAGGAATCCTGCACCTCAGAGAAAATCAAGCAGCAGATTTTTTTATTAGCAGTAATAATTTTGTCCAAATAGAAATTAATGATGGCTCTAAAATCCATAATTTATCGAAAAAAGCTTCTCTTACTCCTTTTAATAAAAAATCCTATAAAGAATCTATAGAAATAGCAGGTGAGAAAATGCAATTTCAATCCATTGACTATATTCCCAATGCCGAAGCCGTATTTTATCCCGTAGAAAACGGGATTCCCATTGTTTTCCTTCAGATAATTATTGATAAGCAACAGTATGAAATTCCTCTGGCAAAAGGCGAATTTATTAAAAACAACGCAATTAGTTTTTCTTCCGACATCACAAGAGCTGCCGATATTAACTTTCGCTTTTCGGATACTGCTCTTTTTTTCTTTGCTCACCACGATGTGCTAATGCAAGAAATGAAAAGTGATAGTGGTATTAGTTTTTTCCCCCTTGATTCCGTTCCTTTATTAAAAGAATACCGTTATCAAACTAAGGCTGTTGAATTTGCCTTGGCACATTATATGCCATCCGCTGAAGTCAAATACCAAAGTTCTGATGAAGCTTATTATCAAGATTATAATGTGGCAGAATTTCAAATTCTTTATAAAGGGAAAAGCGAAAATTTCTATTTACCAATAACAAATAATGCAAAAGGAATTCCGCATACCCTTGAGATAAACGATGTTCAAGTGGAGTTTTCCTATGGAGCAAAGGAAATAAAAATGCCTTTTAATGTCAAACTCCAAGAATTCCGACTGGAAAAATATCCAGGATCTGAAAGTCCTTCCGCTTTTATTAGTGAATTAGAAATTATTGATGAGGAAAAAAATAAGAATTTCGATAGAGATGTTTCCATGAATAAGGTCCTTGATTACAGGGGATACCGCTTTTTTCAATCATCATACGATAAGGATGAAAAAGGGACAATCCTTAGTGTTAACCACGACCCCTGGGGTAAAAGGATTAGCTATTTTGGATATTTTTTACTCTTTTTATCCATGTTTTTATCCTTGATTTCTCCACATTCGCTTTTTCGTAAGAACATTAAAAAACTAAAGGCGAACAAAAGCCTGCTTTTAATTGGCTTTTTCCTAATACCTGCATTTGGTTTTGCACAATCACCCGGAACTGCGTCAAATCCTGTTGATAAAAAAGCAGCACAAGAATTTGGAAAAATAGTGGTGCAAGATTCAAAAGGGCGTATGAAACCAATAAATACCTTATCACAGGAATTTATTAGAAAAATTACCGGACAAACAAGCATACTAAATAATAATGCAGATCAATTTCATTTGGGAATGATTATCCAAGCCGAGGAATGGCAAAAGGAAAAAGTATTTTCCATTGAACACCCCGAATTGCGTAATTATCTTGAATTAAATGAGCAACGAATGAGCTTACAGGATTTCTATTTAATGGGAAATCCCGAATTGTATAAGCTGAAGCCACTGCTGCAAAATGCTTATGCAAAATTGCCTGCTGAACGCAATAAATTGGACAAAGAAGTTATTAAACTGGATGAAAAAATAAATGTTTTTCTAATGCTGCAATCTGGAATTTATCTTCGTATTTTTCCGCATCCTGTTTATGACAGCATTCCATGGTTAACTCCCCTTGAATACCCTTACGATATGAAGGAAATTGATTCTCTGTTTGTTAATCAGGCTTTTTCTATTGCAATGCAGTCTTTGTTAAGTGCCGACAATGAAAGAGCAATTTTTATGTTTCAGGGAATTAGCGAATTTCAATATATACATGCAGCTGAAA